>DASZRO010000119.1 GCA_035550055.1 Mycobacteriales bacterium
CCTGTTCGAGAACCTCTCCAGCGTCTACAAGAAGATGCCGCAGGAGTTCCCGGAGAACCCGATCGAGGCGTTCAAGCGCTGCATCTACATCAGCCCGTTCTGGGAGGACAACTTCCTCGACATCGTGAAGCTGGTCGGCGCGGACCGCGTGGTGTTCGGCTCGGACTGGCCGCACCCCGAGGGCCTCAAGGACCCGATCACCTACGTCGACGACCTCGAGGGGCTGTCCCAGTCGGACATCGAGCTGATCATGGGCGGCAACATGTGCGACCTGTTCAAGATCAAGGTGCCCGTCAGCGCCTAGCGCGCTCGTCAAAGAACCCAGACACCCGCACAAAGGGGGCAAGTCGTTGAACGACGTCCTGGCCGGCGTCAAGGTGGTCGAGGTTGCCGCCTGGACCTTCGTTCCCGCGGCAGGCGCGGTGCTCGCAGAGTGGGGTGCCGACGTCATCAAGGTCGAGCCCAAGGACGGCGGCGACCCGCAGCGCGGCCTGATCACCATGGGTCTGGTGCCGGCCGGCAAGGGCGGCGTCAACTACATGATCGAGATGCCCAACCGCGGCAAGAAGTCGATCGGCATCGACCTGGCGACCGAGGGGGGCAAGGAGGTCCTCTACAAGCTGGTCGAGAACGCTGACGTCTTCGTCACCAACTATCTGCCGAAGGTTCGCAAGAAGCTCGGCATCGACCTCGAGGACATCCGCAAGGTCAACCCGAAGATCATCTTCGTCCGTGGCTCGGCGTACGGCCCGAACGGTCCCGGCGCGGACAAGCCCGGGTACGACGGCGTGTCGTACTGGTCCCGGGGCGGCGTCGGCCAGCAGCTGACGCTCAGCGTTCCCGACGCCGACTCGATCGTCGCGCCGCGCCCGGCCTTCGGTGACGTGATGGGCGGCATGACGATCGCGGGCGGCATCGTCGCCGCGCTGTACAAGAAGCTCAAGACGGGTGAGCCGTCGGTCGTCGACGTCTCGCTGCTCGGCCTCGCCGCCTGGAACCTCAGCCCCGATGTCACGAGCTCCAAGCTCTACGACAAGGACCCGATCCCCAAGTTCGACCGCAAGCAGGCGCCCAACGCCCTCGTCGGCAACTACAAGACCAAGGACGGCCGCTTCATCACGCTGATGATGTTGCAGGGGGACAAGTTCTTCCCGGAGTTCTGCAACGTGATCGGCCGGCCGGAACTCGTCACCGACGAGCGGTTCGCCGAGCCGATGAACCGGTTCACCAACCGCGCCGAGCTGATCGCGATCCTCGACGAGGAGTTCGCGGGTCGGACGTTCGAGGAGTGGATCGCCGCTCTCGAGCCGCTGTCCGGCGCGTGGGGCCCGGTGCAGTCGGCCTACGAGCTGCACGACGACCCGGACGTCATCGCCAACGGCTACATCCCGCTGGTCACCTCGATGCAGGGCGCGAAGTTCGCCATGCCGGTCAACCCGGTCCAGTTCGACGAGCAGCAGGTCGTCCCGCCGGGCGCCCCCGAGCACGGGCAGCACACCGAGGAGATCCTGCTCGACGCGGGCGTGGCATGGGAGCAGATCGAGAAGTACAAGGAACAGGGAGCGATCCTTTGACTCAGACGGCCGCCCCCGTCGAGTTCGACCCGTTCTCCGACGACTTCTACAACGCGCCGTGGGAGACCTACCGGCGGATGCGCGACGAGGCGCCGGTCTACTACAACGACAAGTACGACTTCTACGCGATCACCCGTCACGCAGACGTGCTCGCGGCGTACCGCGACACCGAGACGTTTTCCTCGGCCCGCGGCATCGATCTCGGGATGGTGCTGACCGGTACGGCGCCGCCGGTCCCGCTGGTGATCCTGATGGATCCGCCGGAGCACCGGACGATGCGCAGCCTGGTCAACCGGGTCTTCACGCCGAAGGCGGTCGGCAAGCTCGAGCCGATGGTGCGCGAGACGATCACGCGGTTCCTGTCGCAGTGTGACCCGGCCGGCTTCGACGTCGTACAGGACTTCTCGGCGCTGTTCCCAGTCGAGATCATCACGACGATGCTCGGTGTCGAGCCGCAGCACCGCCAGCAGATCCGGCACTGGATCGACAAGAGCCTCGAGCGCGAGCCGGGCTCGATCCACATGACGGCCGAGGGCGTCGAGGCCGGCATCGCGGGCGGGCTGTTCTACTTCGAGCTGATCCAGCAGCGTCGCGCCGATCCCAGGGACGACATGATCAGCGCGCTGATCGAGGCGCGCGTGCAGCGCGAGGACGGCACCGAGGCGGCGCTCGACGACGCCGAGATCGCCGGCTTCTGCAGTTTGCTCGGCGGCGCGGGCGCGGAGACCGTGACCAAGCTGATCGGCAACGCGGCCGTCGTGTTCTCGGAGAACCCGGACGTGTGGGAGCGGCTGAAGAACGACCGCGACCTCATCCCGGCGGCGGTCGAGGAGCTGCTGCGCTACGAGGCGCCCGCGCAGTACATGGTGCGCTGGACCGAGCGGGAGATCACTCTGCACGGCGTGACGATTCCCAAGGGCAAGGCCGTGATGATCGTGCCGGCTGCCGCCAACCGGGACGAGCGCGCGTTCGCCAACCCCGACGTCTTCGACATCGACCGGCCCCGCGAGGAGGCGGTCAACGTCGGTTTCGGTTACGGCATTCACAGCTGCCTCGGCGCCGCGCTCGCGCGGATGGAGAGCCGGATCGCGCTGGACATGCTGTTGGACTTCATGCCGCACTACGAGGTCGATCGCAACGGGCTTTCGCGGGTGGCGATGACCAACGTCTCCGGCTGGCACAACGTGCCGGTCAAGGTCCTGCAGTAACCAGCGGCTGATGCCGATCGACCCGAGCCAGGTCCGGCTCGACGGCCGGGTCGCGGTCGTGACGGGCGGCGGGTCGGGAATCGGGCGCGGAATCGCCGCGGGCTTCGTCGCGTTCGGTGCGAAGGTCGCGATCTGGGAGCGCACGGCCGAGACGTGCGCTGCCGCCGCCGAGGAGATCGGCGCGCTCGGCCTGACCACCGACGTCCGCGAGGCCGACCAGGTCGACGCGGCGCTCGCCCGCACCGTCGCGGAGCTCGGCACGCCGACGATCCTGGTCAACAACGCCGGCGGAGTGTTCGCCTCGCCGCTGCTGGAGACCTCAGAGAACGGCTGGGACGCGCTCTACCGTGCGAACCTGCGCCACGTGTTCCTCTGCACCCAGCGCGTCGCGCGGGCGATGGTCGCGGCCGGCGTCGGCGGCAGCGTCATCTCGATCCCGTCCATCGAGGGCGTGCGCGCCGCGCCCGGCTACGCGGCGTACGCGGCGGCCAAAGCGGGCGTCATCAACTACACCAAGACGGCCGCCCTCGAGCTCGCGCCGCACGGCATCCGGGTCAACGCGTTGGCGCCCGACTTCACGCTGACCGAGGGGCTGCGGGCGGTCGCGCACGACGGCGTCCTCGACGGGATGAGCAACATGGTCCCGATGGGTCGCGCCGGTCATGTCGACGAGATGGCGGGCGCTGCGGTGTTCCTTGCCTCGCCGCTCTCGGCGTACATCACCGGTCAGACCATCCACGTCGACGGCGGCACGCAGGCGGCCGGCGGCTGGTACCACCACCCCGAGACCGGGGTCTACACGTTGGGGCCGGCGAAGTGAAGTACTGGGTGACGTATCCGCTGATCGCGCACCCGTACGACCCGGCGTTCGTGACGAAGGACGCGCTGACCCGGTTCGCGCAGACGGCGGAGAAGGTGGGCTACTCCGGGATCGCGTTCACCGACCACCCGGCGCCGTCGGACCGATGGCTCAAGCAGGGTGGACACGACGCGCTGGACCCGTTCGCGGCGCTGTCGTTCATCGCCGCGGTGACCGAGACGATCCGGCTGATCCCGAACATCGTCGTCCTGCCGTATCGCAACCCCTTCATCGTCGCCAAGGCGGTCGCGACGATCGACGCCCTGTCCAACGGGCGCTTCACGCTGTCGACGGCGGTCGGCTACTCGAAGTCGGAGTACCGCGCGCTCGGGGTGGACTACGACTCGCGCAACGACCTGTTCGACGAGGCCATCGCGGTGTTGAAGGGCATCTGGACGCAGGACGACTTCGCCTTCGATGGCGCCAACTTTTCCGCCGTCGGACAGACCGCGAACCCCAAGCCCGCCAACGTCCCGATCTGGGTCGGCGGGAACAGCGCCCGGGCGCGGACGCGGGTGGCGGAGTTCGGCGACGGGTGGAACCCGTTCCCGGCGCCGAAGAGCCTGGCGGGAGCGGCGAAGACCGTCGTCCTCGAGACCGCC
This sequence comes from Mycobacteriales bacterium, assembly GCA_035550055.1. Classification (NCBI taxonomy): domain Bacteria; kingdom Bacillati; phylum Actinomycetota; class Actinomycetes; order Mycobacteriales; species Mycobacteriales bacterium. Next base: position 4,244 of record DASZRO010000119.1, read on the forward strand.
GAGGATCTCGCGCGGCTGCTCGACGACCTGTGGCGCAAGGTCGACGCGGCTGGCCGCGACCGTGCCGCGATCGACGTCTCGTTCGGTACGCCGAAGGGCGGGACGCCGGGCAAGGCGTCGTTCAACGCGGCCGAACACCTCGACGGGGTGGCCGAGCTGGCCGAGCTGGGCGTGACCTGGGTCGCGACCGGCGTACCGGGGGACTCCCTCGCGCACGCGCTCGAAACCCTCGAACAGTACGGTGCTGAAGTAATCAACGCAGGCTGACTCGGGCTGCAGACACAAAGGGGAATGGCATGGCGGACGGACAGACCGGCGAGCGCCGGCTCTACATCAACGGCGAGCTGCGCGAGGCGTCGTCCGGCGCGACGTTCGACAACATCAACCCGACCACCGAGGAGAGCCTCGGGGTGGTTGCGGACGGCACGGCTGAGGACATGGACGCCGCCATCGCCGCGGCCCGCAACGCCTTCGACAACACCTCCTGGGCGACCGACCATGCCTTCCGGGCGAAGTGCCTTCGCCAGCTGCACGAGGCGCTCGTCGCCGAGCAGGAGGACATCCGCCAGGAGCTGATCGCCGAGGTCGGGGCGCCGCTGCTCATCACCTACGGACCTCAGCTGGACGCGCCGCTGCAGGACGGCCTGCTGTGGCCGGCGGCCCGCGCGGAGTCCTTCGAGTGGGAGCGCGACCTCGGGGTGGCCGAGGTGTTCGGCTCGCGCTCGCGTCGCTTCGTCACCAAGGAGCCGGCGGGTGTCGTCGGCGCGATCACGCCGTGGAACTTCCCGTTCGAGATCACGATCAACAAGCTCGGCCAGGCACTGGCGACCGGGAACACGGTCGTCCTCAAGCCCGCCCCTGACACCCCGTGGAGCGGCACCCGCTGGGGCCGGGTGATCGCTGAGAAGACCGACATCCCGGCGGGGGTGGTCAACGTCGTCACCTCCTCGGACCACATGCTCGGCGAGCAGCTGGTCACCGACCCGCGGGTCGACCTGATCTCCTTCACCGGCTCGACCGCGACCGGCAAGCGGATCATGGAGAAGGGCTCGGCCACGCTGAAGCGGCTCTTCCTCGAGCTCGGCGGCAAGAGCGCGAACATCATGCTCGACGACGCGGACTTCGCGGCGAACCTCGCGATGGCATCCCTGACGGTGTGCACCCACGCCGGCCAGGGCTGCGCGATGCCGACCCGCATGCTCCTGCCGCGCTCCCGCTACGACGAGGGCCTCGAGCTCGTCCACGAGAGCTTCAAGACCATCGGCTACGGCGACCCGGCGGACGCCAACAACTTCATGGGGCCGCAGATCAGCCAGAAGCAGCGGGAGCGCGTGCTCGGGCTGATCGAGACCGGCGTCAAGGAAGGCGCCCGCCTCGTCATCGGCGGCGGCAAGCCGGCGCACCTGCCCAAGGGTTGGTTCGTCGAGCCGACCGTGTTCGCCGACGTCGACAACTCGATGACGATCGCGCAGCAGGAGATCTTCGG
>DASZRO010000120.1 GCA_035550055.1 Mycobacteriales bacterium
CCATGACTTCGCGCGATGGGGTTGGCTGCTGCGCGAGTTCGTCCTGCTCAACGTGCTGTTCATCCTGTGGCGGATCGTCGGCCACGTCTCGCTGTTCCATCGAGCCGGCGCCTTCGGTCGAGGCCGCTGGCTGTGGCACGCCGAACGGGTGTCGCATCTGCCCAGCGAGGCGACGCTCCAGCGGCAGATCCTGGGGCACGCGACCTGGGACCGGATCCTCAACGGCTACTACGCGTGGGCGCACATCGCGGTCTTCGCGGCGGTGCTGCTCTGGTTGATGATCTGGCATCGCGACGTCTACCCGAAGTGGCGAAACCTGGTCTTCGCCTTCACCGGCATCTCACTGCTCATCGGCTTCCTACCGGTCGCGCCGCCGCGGTTGATCCCGTCATTCGGCATGGTCGACCTCGCTGCGCGCTACCACCAGTCGGTGTACGACGGCCTCGGCCACGGCATCACCGACCAGCTCTCGGCGATGCCGTCGGTCCACGTCGGCTGGGCCGTTCTCGTCGCGGCAGGGATCGTCTGCGTGCTGCGCACGAGGTGGCGCTGGCTGGCGCTGCTCTACCCGGTTCTCACGACGTACGTGATCGTCGTGACGGCCAACCACTACTGGCTGGACGGGGTCGGCGCAGTGCTGCTTTTGGCCGTCGTCTATTTCGGGATGCGCCGACTCGACGAGAGTTTGGTACCGTGATCAACGAGATGCGCGCGCTCCTGCTCCTTACCCGCCCGTAGCGGGGTCGACCACCGGCCCCCCGCTGCGGGAGTCGGCCGTGGTCGCAAACCACTCGAGGCCTGAAGCGCCGGTTTGCCATCCGATCCGAATCGACTGGAGCAAACCCAATGACTGGCATGGCCAAGCACACCCGCTACACCCCGTTCGCGCCCATCGACCTGCCCGACCGCACCTGGCCGAGCAACGTGATCACCGCACCGCCGCAGTGGTGCAGCGTCGATCTCCGTGACGGCAACCAGGCGCTCATCGACCCGATGGACTCCGAGCGCAAGCGCCGGATGTTCGACCTGCTCGTCGACATCGGCTACGACGAGATCGAGGTCGGCTTCCCGGCCGCGAGCCAGACGGACTTCGACTTCATCCGCAGCCTGGTCGAGGACGACGTCGTCCCCGACCACGTGACGATCCAGGTGCTGACACAGGCCCGCGAAGAGCTGATCGAGCGCACCTGCGAGTCGCTGGTCGGATTCAAGGGCACTGCGCTGATCCACCTCTACAACTCGACGTCGACACTCCAGCGGCGCGTCGTCTTCGGGCTGGACAAGGACGGCATCAAGGACATCGCGGTACGCGGCGCGCAGTGGTGCCAGAAGTACGCCGAGTCCCTGCTGGGTGCCACCAACGTCCGCTGGCAGTACTCACCCGAGTCGTTCACCGGCACCGAGCTCGACTACGCCGTCGAGGTCTGCGAAGCCGTCATGGACGTCTGGGAGCCCAGTCCCGACCGCAAGGTCGTGCTCAACCTGCCGGCAACGGTCGAGATGGCGACGCCGAACGTGTACGCCGACTCGATCGAGTGGTTCGGCCGCAACGTCGCCCGGCGGGACAGCGTCGTCCTCAGCCTGCACCCGCACAACGACCGCGGTACGGCGGTGGCGGCCGCCGAGCTCGGCGTCCAGGCAGGCGCCGACCGGGTCGAGGGTTGTCTGTTCGGGAACGGCGAGCGGACCGGCAACGTCTGTCTGGTCACGCTCGGGCTGAACATCTTCAGCCAGGGCATGGACCCCGGTATCGACTTCTCGGACATCGACGAGATCCGGCGCACCGTCGAGTACTGCAACCAGCTGCCGGTTCACCCGCGGCACCCGTACGGCGGCGACCTGGTCTACACGGCGTTCAGCGGCTCCCATCAGGACGCCATCAAGAAGGGCTTCGAGGCCCTGGAGCGCGACGCGGCGGAGGCCGGGGTGCCCGTCACCGACTTCACGTGGGGCGTGCCGTACCTGCCGATCGACCCGATGGACGTCGGTCGCAGCTACGAAGCGGTGATCCGGGTCAACTCGCAGTCCGGCAAGGGCGGCGTCGCCTACGTCATGAAGTACGACCACCACTTCGACGTGCCGCGCAGGATGCAGATCGAGTTCTCGCGGATCGTCCAGACGATCTGTGACAACGAGGGCGGGGAAGTCGCTCCCGACAAGATCTGGCAGCTGTTCCAGGAGACCTACCTCGACCGCGAGACCCCGCTGCGGATCGACAGCTACACGATCGAGTCCGGTGAGGTCGACGTCATCACCGCCCGGGTCAGCGTCGACGGCGTGGTGCGTGAGGTCAGCGGATCCGGCAACGGCCCGATCGCCGCGCTCGTGCATGCCCTCGAACGCAACGGCATCGCAGACGCGCGGGTGCTGGACTACCACGAGCACGCGCGCAGTGCCGGTGAGGAGGCGCAGGCCGCCGCGTACCTCGAGGTTGCGGTCGGCGGTCAGGTGTTCTGGGGATGCGGTGTCCACTCGAGCATCACGACCGCGTCCCTGCTCGCGTTGGTGAGCGCGATCAACCGGGCGTGAGCCCGGGCTAGCTGTGCCCGGTCAGCGTCTGGCCGTTGACGGTCGCGGTGGCGGAGAAGGAGCTCAGTGTGAGCAGCGCACTGAACTGCGTCGACACCGTCTGCCCGTTGGCGATCGAGACGTTGACCGGGCCGAGCAGCCCGCCTGAGACGCTCACGCTGATCGCGCTTCCGGTCGTGTTCACCACCGGCTGGCCGAGCGCGTTGATCATCTCGACGTTGCCCGTCGACAGGACCGGCGGCAACCCGGAGAGGTTGACGAACGCCAGGGCGACCGGTGGAAGCGGTCCGGCGGTGAACGTCACCGCCGAGCTCGTCCCGGTGTTGCCGACCGCGTCGGACTGCGTCGCCTGCACCGTGTACTGACTGCCGGCGGTCAGGGCGCTGCTCGCGGCCACCGACCAGGAGCCCGACGTCTCGGTCGTGGTGCGGGTCTGGACCGGGGTACCCGTCGCATTGGGCCCGGCGTAGATCTTGACGGTGACCGTCGAGGAGTCCGCACTCTGCGTCGTCCCGGCCGCCTGGTTGCCTGCGGTGCCGGTGAAGGTCGGCGTCAGCGAGGTCGTGATCGACCCGGCGGTTGGTGCCGTCACGGTGACCGAGGGCGCCCGGCTGTCGATGACGAACGTCGTGGTCGCCGTCGCGGCGTTTCCCGCGGCGTCACTCTGACTGACCTGCGCCGTGTACTGCGCGTTGCCGGCGAGAGCAGGTGAGGGCGTGACCGACCAGCTGCCCGAGGTCACGTTGCCGCTGATGGTCTGCACCGGGGGGCCGGTTGCCGTGCCACCTGAGTAGATCGTCACGGTCACGGTGGCTGCATCCGCGCTGTGGCCGGCGTCGGCGACCTGCGTGCCGGCGGCGCCGGAGATCGTGGGCGTCGTCGATGCCAGGTATGCGCCGTTGCTCGGCGCGGTGACGGTCGGCGCGGGTGCGGCGGTGTCCTTGACCGCAGTGACGGCCAACGTCGTGGAGCTGCCACCGGCGTTGGTCGACCATGCGGTGACGGTGAGGTGACCGTCGTGCAGCGAAGACAGGTTCAGCGCGGTGAAGGCGGTCGTGCCGGCGCCGCTCGGCGCTGTCTTGGCGCTCGGCGTGACGGTCGTCGTGCCGTCGCTCACGGTCAGATGGACCATGTCGGCGGCGGTCGAGGTCGCCGGCAGGGTGACGTCGATCTCGACGCTCGAGGCGTTCGCAGCGTCGATGTACGCCTGCCCGGTGCCGCCGCCGACGACGGTGACGGCAGTCGGGGCGGCCGGCGGGGTCGTCGCGCTGACGATCGCGGTGGCGGCGGAGATCCAGCTCGACAGCGTGCTGTACACGTCGTACGACGGGGTCGTGCCGGGCGTGACGCCGGTCACCGAGCAGCTCCCGGTTGCACCGCTGATGGTGCAGGCCGCAGTGGAGGTCGTGCCGTGGGGGTAGGCGACGTAGCCGGTGGCGGCGGGCGCCGAAGGGCCGCTGGTGACGGAGATCGTGATGCTGGTGGCGCTCGCCGCGGTCGCGGAGGCCGCGATCGGCGCGCCGAGCGTCGTCGACGTGGCGAGCTGGCTCGCCGTACCCGTCGCCGTGAAGAAGGCGAGGGCGGAGGCTGCGCCGGCCACGGCGAGTGCCGCAGTGACGGCGAGGACGGAGTAGAAGCGGCGCCTCATCACAGGTGCGCCGTGCCGGTCAGCGGGACGACGAACGTCGTTCCCTGGCAGCCGTCAGCCGCCGCGGTGGTCATGGAGACCGTTCCGGTCGCCGTTCCTGACTGGCCGGGGGTCAGCGCACCTGATGGGAGGGCGCCCACCGCGAAGGTGACGACCGCGGGGTTGCAGCTGCCCTTGCCGGTGGTCTGGATCGTCGCGGTGCCCGACTGCGTCAGGGAGGTGACCGTGAGGTTTCCCGAGGTGGTGTTCTTCAGCGTCACGCTGACCGCAACGTTGCCGCCGGGGTAGAGCCCCGCGAGTGGTGCGGTGGTGACTGCGAGGGTGACCGTCCCGGTGGAGGACCCCCCGGTGCCCGCTGCCCGACCGGACCAGTAGGCGTTGGCAGTGCCCGCGCCCGCCGCACCGATGGCGACGAGGGCGAGCGCGACCGCGGTCCCGCGCTTCGCGCGCGATGAGATCCGGGAGTGCGACATCGGTCGGTCAGCCTTGCCGTGCGGTGGCGTGGAAAGTGAGGGGGAACGACGCGTCCTTGCACGCGTTCTGGTTGGTGGGGAGGTCGAGCATCGAGATCCGCAACGGGATCCGGGCCGCCGCGCCGGGCGCGAGCTCGTAACGCGTGGCGCCTGGCGCCGAGGAGCGGTATCCGGTGACCCGGATGCTCGTGGCCGCGCGGCAGGCCTTCGTCGCATCACCGACGGTGACGCCGGCGGAGGTGATGCGCGCGGGCCGGGAGCCGAGGTTCACGATCGACACGACGACGGGTCGGCTCACTCCGGGTGACAGAGCGCCTTTCTCGCGGCCGGTCACGGTGATCGCCACCGGCGCCGATGGCGCGCTGTGCCGGCTCGTCGACCGCGCCGTCTGCGAGTTGCCGGGCATCGGGTTGCGCTCTCCCGCCGGAGGGTTCGCGGTCGCGCCGCAGCTGTTGCCGCAGCCGTTCAGCCGCAGGACGGCCGTGACCAGACCGGCAAGGAGGACGGCGAGGACGGCCAACCACAGCCACAGCAGCCCTGGGCGACGTACGTCGTCTTGCTCAGGTCGTCTGCGTTGGATCGCGTGGTCCGTCATCGCCGTCCTCCTCGGCCGGCACGAGAGGTCAGCTGACGCTGTAGGTCACCGGGATGGTCTGCGACTTGCAGGCGTCCTGGTTGCTGCTGGTGTCGTTCATCGTCAGGGTGATGCCGGTCCAAGCGCCGACGCCGCTGCCTGGGGCGATCTCGGCGTTGACCGGGGCGGTGCCGGTGATCGTGAAGTCGCCCGCCACGCAACCTTCAGGCAGCGTGCCGAGGGTGGCCGTGACGGTCCCGACGTACACCTTGCCGGAGTTCGTGTTGTTGAAGTCGCCGGACAGCGTGACGCTGCCGCCCGGGTACAGGCCCGAGGAGGTGCTGGTCTGCACGACCGCGACGTTCTGGACGCTGCCGGTAGCCGCGGTTCCCGACCCGCTGCCGGTGGAGGTCCAGTAAGCGAGGGCGATGCCGCCGCTGGTCAGGGCAAGAGCGCCACCGCCGAGGATGGCGGCTGCCTTCTTCTTGTTGTTGATCTTTCGCATTGTCTGCTCCGCTCGCGTTGTGAGCCCCCCAAAGCGGGGCACCGACGTCAAAGGTGACGGCCTCGGCGCAACAGTTACGCGACGGATTCACAACACTTGGACAACTTCCGGTTCCGCAGTCCTGGACCGGATTTGTCCCGGTTCGTACGCCGCGCTCCGGTGGCCGGGCGACGCGTCGGGTCAGCCTTCGAAGCGGTAGCCGACTCCGCGAACCGTCTGCAGGTAGTGCGGCCGCCTCGGGTCCGCTTCGATCTTCGTGCGCAACCGGCGGATGTGCTCGGTGACGGTAGACGGGTCCTGCCACCTCGTGGAAGAGCCCCACACCTGGTCGAGCAGCTGCTCGCGGGTGAAGACCCGTCGCGGGGACCCGGCGAGCAGGGCCAGCAGGTCGAACTCCTTCGCCGTGGTCTCGACCACCTCGCCGTCGACAACGACCTCGCGCGCGGCGATGTCGATGGTCAGTGCGCCGTAGCGCAGCCGCTTGCTCGGCGCCGGCGAGGCGCCTTCCTGGCGGCGCATCACGGCGTAGATCCGGGCCACCAGCTCCGCGCCGCTGAACGGCTTCACGACGTAGTCGTCCGCTCCCATGCGCAGGCCGAGGACTCGGTCGGTCTCACCGCCTCGCGCGGACAGGAAGATGATCGGGATGTTGTCCCGGCGGCGGATCTCGGTCATCAGATCGAAGCCGCTGATCTCCGGCATCATGATGTCGAGCAGTACGACGTCCGGCCGGCGTTCGCTGATCGCGGTCAGCGCGCCGCGGGCATCCGCCACACACTCCACGGCGAAACCCTCGTCAGTGAGCAGCGCCTCGACGAGATCGCGAGTCGGTGCGTCGTCGTCGACCACGAGGACGTGCAGCTGCCGCCTCGTACGCACCATGCCATGGTACGAACGGCGGCGGACTCAGCCGGGGCTGACGAGCGGCTCGTCGACGATCGGGTCGAGCGGCTCGGACTCGCCGGCCACACGTCTCGCGGTCGCGAAGTAAGAGCCGGCGAGCACGAGCGGGAAGCCGACGATCATGCCGGTCGTCACGTGCTCGCCGAGCACGGCCACGCCGAGCGCGATCGCCACTGCGGGGTTGACGTAGGTGATCACCGTCGCTCGCGTGGGACCGATCTCGGCGATCAGCCAGAAGAACACCACGAACGCCAGGGCGGTGCAGATCAGCGCCAACCCGATCACGGACCAGATGACCTCTTCGGTGAGGTGATGGGGTGGGCGAGCGATGGCGACCGGCGCATAGACGACCGCGGTGATGCCCAGTGAGGCGGCGACGACGCCGAGGCCCGGTGCGTCGCCGAGCCGGTGCGTGAGCACCAGGGGGCCGAGCGCGTAGCCGACGGACACCAGCCCGATCTCCCCGACCGCCGCCATGTCGACCTTGCCGACCTGCAGCCCGACGAGCGAGGCCACCCCGGCGATCCCCACGAGCAGGCCGGCCCACCGTTGCGTCGTCATCTCCTCGGCGAGGCCGAGCAGCCGGGTGATCGCGATCCCGACCAGCGGCACCGCGGCCACCAGCAGCCCGGCGAGTGAGCTGGTGAGGTGCTCCTCGGCGCTGCTCAGCAGCAACCAGGGGATCGTGAGCTCGACCGCCGTGTAGACCAGCACCCACCGCCAATGGCCGCGCAGCCCGCCGAACGCGCCGCGACCTGCCGCGACTGGTACGAGCAGCAACGCCCCGATCGCGGTCCTGGCGAACACGAGGTCAGCCGGGCTGAGGTCGCGCACCGCGATCCGGATCAGCAGGTAGGGCAGGCCCCAGATCACGCACATGGCCGCGAACAGCACCGCGCCACGTCGCGTCACGGGGCCAACATTACGATTCGAGGGTGACGAAGAGCGCGCGTATTGCTGTCGTGCCCGGTGACGGGATCGGCCTCGAGGTCGTCGCGGAGGGCCTCAAGGTGCTGCACGCCGCGGTGGAGCCCGAAGGGGTCAAGGTCGAGACCACCGACTACGACCTCGGCGCAGCTCGCTACCACCGCACCGGCGAGACGTTGCCGGACAGCGTGCTCGAGGAGCTTCGCCAGTACGACGCCATCCTGCTCGGCGCGGTCGGCGACCCGACGGTGCCGCCGGGCGTGCTGGAGCGCGGCCTGCTGCTCAAGATCCGGTTCGCGTTCGAGCACGCGGTCAACCTGCGGCCGGTGAAGCTCTACCCGGGCGTCAGCACGCCGCTCGCCGGATCGGGCCCCGCCGAGATCGACATGGTGGTCGTCCGGGAAGGCACCGAAGGTCCGTACGTCGGGGTCGGCGGATCGATGCGCCAGGGCACCCCCCAAGAGGTCGCTACCGAAGAGAGCGTCAACACGCGCTACGGCGTCGAGCGCGTCGTCCGGGACGCGTTCCGGCGCGCCGCGGCCCGCCCACGCAAGAAGCTGACGCTGGTGCACAAGACCAACGTGCTGGTCCACGCCGGCAACCTTTGGCAGCGCACGGTTGACGCGGTCGCGCCGGACTTCCCGGACGTCACCGTCGACTATGCCCACGTCGACGCGGCCTGCCTCTACATGGTCACCCAACCCGAGCGGTTCGACGTGGTCGTCACCGACAACCTGTTCGGCGACATCGTCACCGACCTGGGCGCGGCGATCGCCGGTGGCATCGGGCTGGCGGCGAGTGGCAACCTCAACGTCGACGGGACGGCACCGTCGATGTTCGAGCCGGTGCACGGCAGCGCACCCGACATCGCCGGGCAGGGCATCGCGGATCCGACCGCCACCGTGCTGTCCGTCGCGATGCTGCTCGACTCGCTCGGTTTGGGCGATGCCGCGAAGCGCGTCGAGGCGGCCGCCGCGGCAGACCTCGCTGAGCGAGGGGGCGCCCAGCGGCGTACCGCCGAAATCGGTGATGCGATTGCGGCGAGGCTGACCTAACCTCGACCCATGGGTCTCGAGTTCAGCGTCGAGCCGACGCAGCAGCCAACCACGCCCGAGCGACTCGCGGAGATCCTCGCCGCGCCGGGGTTCGGCAAGGTGTTCACCGACCACATGGTGACGGTCGAGTGGACGCCCGACGCGGGCTGGCACGATGCGCGGGTACGCCCGTACGGGCCGCTGCCCATGGACCCGGCAAGTCACGTCTTCCACTACGGCCAGGCGATCTTCGAGGGATTCAAGGCTTACCGGCAGCCCGACGGCGCCATCGCCACCTTCCGGCCGGAGTTCAACGGGGAGCGGTTCAACCGCTCGGCGCAGCGCCTCGCGCTCCCGGAGCTGGCGGTTGAGGACTTCGTCGCGGCGTCTGACGTGCTCGTCGCGCAGGACGCCGACTGGGTGCCGCGAAGCGACGACGCCAGCCTTTATCTGCGGCCCTTCATGATGGCGACCGAGGTCGGTCTCGGCGTGAAGCCGTCCTCCCACGTCACCTTCCTCGTGATCGCCTCGCCCGCCGGCCCGTACTTCGCGTCCGGGGCCAAGCAGGTCACGATCTGGCTGTCCGAGGACTACACCCGTGCCGCCCCCGGCGGGACCGGCGCGGCGAAGTGCGGCGGGAACTACGCCGCGAGTCTGGTCGCGCAGCAGGAAGGCATCGCCAACGGGTGCGAGCAGGTGCTCTTCCTCGACGCCGTCGAACGGCGTTGGGTCGAGGAGCTCGGCGGGATGAACCTGTGGTTCGTGCAGGACGACGGCACGATGCTGACCCCCGAGCTCACCGGCACGATCCTCGAGGGCGGCACCCGGGATGCGCTGAAGGTGCTCGCGGCCGAGCTCGGCCACGAGATCGAGGAGCGTCGCGTCGACATCGACGAATGGCGCAAGGGCGTCGACGCCGGTCGCATCACCGAGGTGTTCGCCTGCGGGACCGCCGCGGTGATCGCCTCGGTCGGCACGCTGAAGTGGCACGGCGGCGAGGTGACCCTGCCGACCGAGACGCCGGTGGCGACCGCGTTGCGCAGTGCCCTCGTCGACCTCCAGTACGGCCGCAAGCCCGATCCTCACCACTGGATGCACAAGGTCTGCTAGCGCGTACCCCTGCGCTTCGTCGTACCCTGCGCGACGTGGTGCGACTGCTGCTGCTCGGTTCCGGCGAGCTCGGCAAGGAGATCACGCTGGAGGCCGCGGCGCTCGGCGTCGAGGTCGTGGCGGCCGACCGGTACGACGACGCGCCCGCGATGCAGGTCACCCCGCATCGCCGCGTGGTCGACCTGCTCGACCCTGATGCCGTGCGCGCACTGGTCGAGGAGACCAAGCCGGACTTCGTCGTACCCGAGGTCGAGGCGATCGCCACCGACGCCCTGGTCCGGCTGGAAAGTGAAGGCTGGGTGGTTGTCCCGACCGCGCGTGCGGCCCGCCTGACGATGGATCGGGAGGGCATCCGGCGGCTTGCCGCCGAGACGTTGGGCCTGCCGACGTCGCCGTACCGGTTCGCGGCGTCCGAGGCCGAGTACGTCGCGGCGGTCGAGGCGCTGGGACGTCCTTGTGTGGTCAAGCCGGTGATGAGCTCGTCCGGCAAGGGCCAGTCGGTGGTCGGGGTGGACGACGACCCGATGGCCGCGTGGCGCTACGCCCGCTCGTCCGGCCGCGTCACCGGCCAGCCGGTCATCATCGAGGGCTTCGTCGAGTTCGCCTACGAGATCACGATGCTGACCGTCCGGCATGCCGCGGGCACGACCTGTTGCCCGCCCATCGGTCATCGCCAGGAGGCGGGCGACTACCGCGAGTCGTGGCAGCCGCAGCCGATGTCGGAGCTTGCCCTGGCGCGAGCGACACAGATCGCGGTCGCGATCACCGACGGGCTCGGCGGCCGCGGCATCTTCGGCGTCGAGCTGTTCGTCACCGCCGACGACGAGGTCCTCTTCAGCGAGGTCAGTCCACGACCGCACGACACCGGGCTGGTGACGCTGCTGAGCCAGGGCACCAGCGAGTTCGGGCTGCACGTGCGCGCGATCCTCGGACTTCCGGTGCGCGCCGACGATGTCGCCAGCCGCGGAGCGTTCGCGAGCGCGGTCGTGCTCGCCGACGCCGACATCGAGGCCCCGGCGATCTCCGGGGTCGATGCCGCCCTCGCCGGTGCGCTCACCAAGGTGCGGGTGTTCGGCAAGCCGTCCGCCCACCCGGGCCGGCGCATGGCCGTCGCCGTGGCGGGTGGCAGCGACATCGACGACGCCCGGGCGCGGGCGCGTGCTGCTGCCGGGCGCATGTCGGTCGTCAAGGCTTGACCTTTGGCCTCGACGTGGCGAAGACTGAAGGCGTGACGCAGTTCGCCACGATTATTTCTGGGCGCGTCGGCTAACCACACCAGCCGACGCGCAACCCTCCGCTGCCCTTGTCGGGTCGGGGGGTTTTTTGTTGGACCAACGCTTCCTCGAAGGGACGAGCCGGTGACACTCACCGACCTGCACGTCTACGACACCACGCTTCGCGACGGGTCGCAGCGCGAGAGCCTGTCGCTGTCCGTGGACGACAAGCTCGCGGTGGCCGCGCACCTGGACGCGCTCGGCGTCGGCTACATCGAGGGCGGCTGGCCCGGCGCCAACCCCAAGGACGAGGCGTTCTTCCGGCGCGCCGCGGCCGGCGAGCTCGTGCTGCGCAACGCGACGCTCGCGGCGTTCGGTGCCACCCGCAAGACGGGTCTGGTCGCGGCGGACGACCCGCAGGTCCGTGCGCTGGTCGACGCGCAGACGCCGGTCGTGACGCTCGTCGCGAAGTCCCACACCGGTCACGTCGAGCGGGCGCTTCGCACGACGCTCGCGGAGAACCTCGAGATGATCCGCGACACGGTCACCTTCCTGCGCGGTGAGGGCCGCCGGGTGTTTCTCGACGCCGAGCACTTCTTCGACGGCTACCACCTCGACCGCGACTACGCCCTCGAGGTGCTCGCGACGGCGGCGGAGTCCGGCGCGGAGGTCGTCGCGCTGTGCGACACCAACGGCGGCATGTTGCCGACCCGGCTCGCCGAGGTCGTGAACGAGGTGGTCGGCTGGCTCGGCCACCCGCAGACGCGCGTCGGGATTCACGCGCACGACGACACCTCATGTGCGGTGGCCAACTCGCTGGCCGCCGTACAAGCCGGTGCCACCCATGTGCAGGGAACCGCAAACGGGTACGGCGAGCGCGCGGGCAACGCCGACCTGTTCTCCATCGTCGCCGGCCTCGAGCTCAAGCTCGACCTGCCGGTCCTGCCCGAAGGGGCGATCACCGAGCTGGTCCGGGTCAGCCACGCAATCGCGGAGCTTGCCAACATCGCGCCTGATGACCACCAACCGTGGGTTGGCGCGAGTGCATTCGCTCACAAGGCGGGTCTGCACGCGTCGGCGCTCAAGGTTGACCCGGACCTCTACCAGCACATCGACCCGGCCGCCGTCGGCAACGACATGCGGATCCTCGTGTCCGAGCTGGCCGGTCGCGCGAGCGTCGAGCTCAAGGCCCGCGAGCTCGACATCGAGGTCGATCGCGAGGTGGTCGGCAGGGTGATCGAGCGGGTGAAGTCGATGGAGGCCGCGGGGTACTCCTTCGAAGCGGCGGAGGCGTCCTTCGAGCTGATGCTGCGCGAAGAGGTCGACGGCGCCCGATCGCGTCCGTTCAAGCTTGAGTCGTATCGGGTGATCAGCGACGGGCGAGGCGAGGGCAACGAGTCCTCCGAGGCGACCGTGAAGCTGCACGTCGGCGAGGAGCGGGTCGTGGCGGTCGGCGAGGGCAACGGCCCGGTCAACGCCCTGGACATGGCGCTGCGCAAGGCGTTGGAGCGCTTCTACCCGCAGCTGGGCAAGCTCGAGCTGGTCGACTACAAGGTGCGGATCCTCGAAGGTGCGCACGGCACAGGCGCGGTCACCCGGGTGCTCGTGCGCACCTCGGACGGGGAGCGCTCCTGGGACACGGTCGGCGTCGACGAGAACGTGATCGCGGCGTCGTGGCAGGCCCTCGACGACGCGTACGCGTTCGGCCTGCTCGACAAGGGGTGACGAGCGGCGTGCGGGCTCAGTACCGCACGGCGCCGAGTCGCGGACCGCGCTGCCAGGTCAGGCCGCCGTCACTCGACACGTAGCGCCGGGTCGGGAACGTTCCCGACCGATCCGGATCGCCGAGCGCCCGCACGGTCAGTTCGCCGTTGCTGACCGCGGCGCTCTGCACGCCGGCCGGGAAGTCGGATGCGAACCACTTGGCGCCGCGGTCGGTCGTCGTCTTCACGAAGTTGCCGCCCTGGCCCCAGGCCATCAGCGTGTGGTCGCCGAGTGCGGCCAGGCGGCTGGTGACGTCCGGCGCGTCGGCGGCTGGTCGGTAGAACATCGGGCCGTCGATGCGCCAGTGCGTGCCGGCGTCGGTCGACAGCGCGGGATAGACCGCGCCCGCGGTCGCCGGACCTTCGGCGAGGCCGGCTCGCACCTGCCCGCCGAGGCTGACCCGCTGCGAGACGGCGGTCGCGGCGATCGGACTGCCGCGGTGGAGACCGCCTCCCGCGTTGGCGAGCTTCACGTTGATGCGCGTTGCGTGGATCGTCGACGGGAACGCGTTCGAGCCGCTTGCCGCGGCGGGAATCGCGCCGAGCAGTGTGGTCAGGGCGGCGCAGGGAAGGAGCAGGTGGCGGGACGTCTTGCGTGTGGCCATGGTGGCCTCCTTTGTCGCCCATGAGACGCGGTGATGATCATCTCGGTTTACCTGCTCCCGCGGCGCGCTCGTAGGGTGGGCGGGTGAGTGAGATGCGGTTTCGCCGGCTCGGCCGCTCCGGGTTGACCGTCTCGGTCGTCGGGATCGGCTGCAACAACTTCGGACGCCGAATCGACCTCGCTGCCACTCGCGAGGTGGTGCACGCCGCTCTCGATGCGGGTGTCACGTTGTTCGACACGGCAGACATCTACGGCGAGTCCGAGGACTTCCTGGGGGAGGTGCTCGGCGCCGCGCGGGCCGACATCGTGCTGGCCACGAAGTTCGGCATGGACATGGGTGGGAAGCTCGGCCCCGACTGGGGGGCGCGCGGCTCACGGCGCTACATCCGCAAGGCCGTCGAGTCCTCGCTGCGGCGGCTGCGTACCGACTGGATCGACCTGTATCAGATGCACGCTCCCGATCCGGCGACGCCGATCGCGGAGACGTTGGCGGCGCTCGACGAGCTGGTCGACGAGGGCAAGGTGCGCTACATCGGGTGCTCCAACTTCAGCGGCTGGCAGCTGGTCGAGGCCGAGTGGACGGCGCGGACCGCGGGCCTGGAACGCTTCGTCAGCGCGCAGAACCACTACAGCCTGATCGAGCGCGGCGTCGAGGCGGAGCTGGTTCCGGCCTGCCGCCAGTACGGGGTCGGGGTGCTGCCGTTCTACCCGCTGGCCAACGGCCTGTTGTCCGGCAAGTACCGCCGCGGCGAGCAGGCGCCGGAGGGTACGCGGCTGGCCAGCCGAGCGGACTGGCTGACCGAAGCCCGCTTCGACCAGGTCGAGGCGCTGTCGGCGTACGCCGACGAGCGCGGCATCTCGTTGCTCGACGTGGCGATCGGCGGCCTCGCAGCGCAGCCGACGGTGGCCTCCGTCATCGCGGGAGCGACCAAGCCGGAGCAGATCAGGGCCAACGTTGCGGCCGGGCAGTGGGTGCCGAGCGCCGACGATCTGACCGCGCTCAATAAACTGCACTGAGTGCAGATCGCCCGGTTCTCCCACGACGGTGCCGTCTCGTTCGGCGTGATCGAAGGCGACACGGTCGCGCAGATCAGCGCCCATCCCTTCGGCGCGATCGAGTTCACCGGCGGCCGCGCGCCGCTGTCGGCGGTGAAGCTGCTGGCGCCGGTGCTGCCGAGCAAGGTCGTCGCCATCGGCAAGAACTACGCCTCGCACGCCGCTGAGATGGGCGGCGAGGTCCCCGAGCAGCCGTTGATCTTCCTCAAGCCGTCGACCTCCGTGATCGCCGGCGGGGACGAGATCGCCTCCCCACCGTCGTCGGAGCGCGTCGACTACGAAGGCGAGCTCGCAGTCGTGGTGGGGCGGCTGTGTCGTGACGTGCCGGTCGAACGGGCGATGGACGTCGTGCTCGGCTACACCTGCGCCAACGACGTGACCGCTCGTGACCACCAGAAGACAGACGGACAGTGGTCGCGGGCCAAGGGCTACGACACGTTCTGCCCGCTCGGTCCCTGGATCGAGACCGACCTCGACCCCGCGGACCTTCGGATCACCACCCGGCTCAACGGTGAGGTCAAGCAAGACGCGCGCACCTCGATGATCGTGCACAAGATCCCGCAGCTGATCGCCTACATCACCGCATGCATGACCTTGCTGCCGGGCGACGTGATCCTGACCGGCACGCCGGACGGGATCGGCCCGATGCAGATCGGCGACAGCGTCGAGGTGGAGATCGAGTCGATCGGCGCGCTCACCAACCGCGTGGTCGCTCGGTGAGCGTCCGGCTCCGGGTTGCGCCCTCACCGACCGGTGACCCGCACGTCGGTACGGCGTACATGTCGCTGTTCAACCTGGCGTTCGCCCGGCAGCAGGGCGGGGCGTTCATCCTGCGGATCGAGGACACCGACCGGGCGCGGTTCGACGCGACCAGCGAGCAGCAGGTGTACGACACGTTGCACTGGCTGGGGCTCGGTTGGGACGAGGGTCCTGACATCGGGGGGCCGTTCGCGCCGTACCGCCAGTCCGAGCGGCTGGCTTCCTACCAGCCGGTGGTCGAGACCTTGCTCGCCAGCGGTCACGCCTATCACTGCTGGTGCTCGTCGCAACGGCTGGCCGAAATGCGGGAGGCACAGCAGAAGGCGAAGCAGCCCACGGGCTACGACCGGCTGTGTCTCGGGAAGACCCGTGACGAGCGGGCCGCGCTGCCCGGGTTCTCCGAGACGCCGGTCATACGGATGCTCGTTCCCGACGACGTGCCGCTGACCTTCACCGACCTGATCCGCGGTGAGGTGACTGCTCCGCGCCCGGACGACCAGGTCTTGATGAAGACCGACGGGTTTCCCACCTACCACCTCGCCAACGTCGTTGACGACCACGAGATGGGCATCACCCATGTCGTACGCGGCGAGGAGTGGATCGCCTCGACCCCCAAGCACGTCCTTCTCTACCAGTGGCTCGGCTGGGAGCAGCCTCGCTTCGCCCACATGCCGTTGCTGCGCAACACCGACAAGTCGAAGATCTCCAAGCGCAAGAACCCGGCTGCGCGGCTCACCTGGTTCGTCGAGCAGGGCTTCCTGCCGGAAGCGCTGCGCAACTTCCTGGCGCTGATGGGCTACTCGCTCGGCGAGGACCGCGAGATCTTCACCTTCGAAGAGATGGTCGCGACCTTCGACTGGGGGCGGGTGAACCCGGTCGGTCCGGTGTTCGACGTCGACAAGCTGCGATGGCTGTCCGGTCACTACATGCGGGAGCTGTCCGCCGAGGACGCTGCTGCCCGCCTGGTGTCATTCATGGGTATCGACGGCGATGCGGCCGCCATCGTGACCAAGGCGACGCCGCTGGTGCAGGAGCGGGTCTCGACGTTGTTGGAGGCGGCCGAGATGGTCGGCTTCCTGCTCGACGAACGCTTCGTCGTCGATCCGGATGCGGCGGCCAAGCAGCTGGGGCCGGAGTCCAAGCCGGCGCTCGAGGCCGCCCACTCCGCGCTCGAGGCGGTCTCGTCGTTCACCACCGCGGAGATCGAGACCGCGCTACGTGGCGCGCTCGTCGACGGGCTCGGTCTGAAGCCCAAGAACGCCTTTGGTCCGGTGCGTGTCGCCGTCACCGGCAAGACGGTCTCGCCGCCGCTGTTCGAGTCGATCGAGCTGATCGGCAAGGACCGGACCTTGGTGCGTCTCGACGCGGCGTTGAACCAGGTGCGCCTGGGCTAGAGTGGTCGGCGGCCCGCGAGAGCGGGCCCTTGGGGTATGGGGTAATTGGCAGCCCGGCTGATTCTGGTTCAGCTAGTCTAGGTTCGAGTCCTGGTACCCCAGCGATGTACCGGACTGAGCGACAATCGGTCCGCTCGCCCTCGTCGTCTAGTGGCCTAGGACGCCGCCCTCTCAAGGCGGTAACGGCGGTTCGAACCCGCTCGAGGGTACGTTTACCAAGTTGAGAGGCCCGGCCTTCCGGTCGGGCCCCCATCATTTTGAAAGTAGATCTGGGGCGTACCGGCGAAGCAGCTCGACCGCGAACGCGATCTTGTCTGCAACCCGCTGTCCACGGGGTTGCCACCGGCTCCACAGCTCGAGATTCTCCGGACGATTGTCGAGGCGGTCGCCCGAGCGGTGGTGGACGCTCTCGTCAGGCCACAGTGGCCTATTGAGAAGTTGGGCCATCACGAACCGATGTTCGAGGGCTTGGCTGTCGCCACCAGTCAGATAGCGCATCTCGGGGGGAACATTGACGACGTAGTACCCATGGCTGATGTGGCGGTCGCCGGCGGGCGGGCGGATGGGCTGCTCCGCGCGCACGTCGCCGCCCGCCATCTGGCGACGGTAGTGCGGAGCGCACAGTCCGCGGGCGTAGATCGTTCGCTCACAGGTGCCGATCTTGCAGGTGCCTTGTGTCTTCCGCCCCAGCGGACGCTCGGCTTGAACATGTCCGAGCCGTTTCCACCGCTGGTAGTGGCCGTGGCACCAGCCGCGTTCTTTCGCGTCACGTTCGCAGCCATCGACGGAGCACTTCTTGATCATCTCTCGATCGTCCCCACCGGCCCTGACAGGACTTGCCTTACTGGCGTCGAGCCTGTGGACGGGTGGACGCCTAGGTGAAGTGGTGACGAGTCATGTGGGTGCGCCCGCCTTGCGGCGTTCACCCGCATTGCCGGCTCGCGCAATCGGCCGTTGCGCGAGACGGAACGCTACTCAGCCGCCGACCGACTCGCTGAGCTCTCGGGCGGCGTCGACTTGCGGCGTTCACGTGCGTTCCCGATTCGCACGATCGCTCGGTTGACCTTCGGCAACCGCCGGGCCGCCTGCAGCGTGAACCGATCGAGGATCGTCGCTTCAGTTCGTTGAATCGGCACCGTTCCGTCCTGGTCGGCTGCGACGTCCAACCGGAACAGCTCCCACGCTCCCGGGACCCCCTTGAGCGCGTGGCTGCCGCAGGGGGAGAAGCGCAGGCCCGACCCCGCCACGAGATCCCGGACGGTCTGCGTCACCAGGATCTCGCCGGCTCCTGCCTTGCTGGACACCCTCGCGCCGATGTGGACCGTCATGCCGTGGAAGTCGATACCGCTGCGCTCGATCTCCCCCGCGTGGGACCCCGCGCGCACGTCCAACCCAAGCTCGCTGGCGGAGTCTCGAATCCTGCATGCGGCTCGCAGTGCCTGGACCGGGCCATCGAAGACGCTGAAGGTTCCATCTCCGATGACGTTGACCAGCTCGCCGCACTCAGCCTCGACGTGCAGCCGGACGAGTCGCTCGTGCGCCGCGCGAAGCTCGCCGTACCTTTTGTCTCCCAGCTCAGCGAGCAGGTCCGTCGAGGACACGACATCTGTGAACAACACGGTGCGGAGCAGCCGGTTTGCATCAGTCGGCATGACCGATCCGGTTGTCGCCTCCATGATCTCGTCGATCATCGGGGCGTAGGACTCGCCGAATGAAGCGCCGGGCAGCGTCGGCGCCATGACGTGGAGTGTCGCGTTGGGGATGAGGTCGACGAAGTGTCGGGTCACGGCGATCGGGATCGGGCTTGACGGTTTGCGTAGCACGCGAGTGGGGACCTGCACCGCGCGGCAGATCTCGGTGAGGTCCGTGTGCATCAGCCAGTCCCAATACGCCATGGCCTTGGCCGGGCTCGCTGAGCACCTCTCGTTGAGGGCGAACAGCCGTCGGTTGTATGGCGTCGCCAGCACGTAGTCCCACATGTCGACGGTCGCCCCGGTTCCCCAGCGATCGAAAGCCTCTCGATACCCCAACTCGAACGCCGCCATTTCGTCGGCGGTCCACCCGACAGGCCGCGCTGCGCTCGCGAGACCTTGCGCGAATGGGTTGATGAGGACGAGTTCCTTGACGCGGGATGGCTCGCGTGCGGCCACCATTGCGGCCGCGCCGCACAGCCCGAACATCGAGGCGATCACGACGCGTTCCATCCCCACCGCGTCCATCACGGCCAGCAGGTCCGACGCCTGCTGCTCGAGTGTCGGGATGTATGCCGTCGTTTCGGACAGTCCGATCCCTCGCATCTGAAGCATCGCGAGCCTGATGTACGGCGCTGCGCCCTCGAGCGCCTCGTGCAGATGCGGATCGGACCAGATCAGGTCGAGGTGGCTGTTCACCTCCATGAACAGCAGAACGTCGGCTGGGCCATCGCCGATCACCTGGAAGGCGAGCGACGTCCCGTCTCGATCGAGGTAGCTCGTCTCCGGGGAGACCACGAGACGGAACCCTACTCAGCCGCCGACCGACTCGCTGAGCTCTCGGGCGGCGGCGACGACCGCTGCGGCGTGGAGCCTTCCCGGCGTTCGGGTCAGCCGGTCGATCGGTCCTGACACCGAGACGGCCGCGACGACTCTGCCGTCGCCGTCGAAAACGGGTGCGGACACCGAGGCCACGCCCGCCTCGCGTTCACCGACGCTTGCCGCCCAGCCTCGCCGGCGCACCGCGGCGAGCGTGGCGGGGGAGAACCGGGCGCCTTCTGGCGGAGCCTCACCCGCGGTCGACCACGCCAGCAGAACCTGGGCCGCCGAGCCCGCGGACATCGGGAGATCCGCCCCCACCGGAACGGTGTCGCGCAACCCGCTGGACCGTTCGGCCGCCGCGACACAACGGCGTACGTCGCCGACCCGCCGATACAGCTGCGCACTTTCCTGTGTTCGCGCGGAAAGCCGTTCCAGTACGTCGCCGGCAGCGCGCAGCAACGGATCAGGCCGGCCGTTCGCGGCGAGGTCGAGCAGCGCCGGCCCCAGCGTGAAGCGCCCATCGGCATCGCGCTCGACGAGCCCGTGCACCTCGAGGGCGACCGCGAGGCGGTACGTGGTGGCCCGCGACAGTCCGGCCCGCTCGACCAGCTCGGCCAAAGAGGCCGGCCCGGGCCGCAGACACTCGAGGACGTGAACCGACTTGTCGAGCACCCCTACGCCGCTGCTACGCTGTGCCATATAGCAATACTGCTGTATCAAGATATGAGACGCAACTAAGGAGCGCCCATGGCTCGCACAATGGCCGAGAAGGTGTGGGACAACCACGTCGTCCGCCGCACCGAAGGCGAGCCGGACCTGCTCTACATCGACCTCCACCTCGTGCACGAGGTCACCAGCCCGCAGGCCTTCGACGGGCTGCGGGCGTCGGGACGTCAGGTCCGTCGTCCCGACCTCACGATCGCCACCGAGGACCACAACGTGCCGACCACGTCCGGCCCGATCGTCGACCCGGTCAGCCTCGCGCAGGTCGAGGCGCTGCGGCGCAACTGCGAGGAGTTCGGCATCCGGTTGCATCCGATGGGTGACGCCGGCCAGGGGATCGTGCACGTCATCGGTCCGCAGCTCGGTCTGACCCAGCCTGGGATGACCGTGGTCTGCGGAGACAGCCACACCAGCACCCACGGAGCGTTCGGCGCGCTGGCGTTCGGCATCGGCACGAGCGAGGTCGAGCACGTCCTCGCCACGCAGACGCTGCCGCTGCAACGGCCCAAGACGATGGCGGTCGAGGTGGAAGGCGCACTCCCGCCAGGGGTGAGCGCCAAGGACCTGGTCCTCGGCATCATCACCCAGATCACCACTGGCGGCGGCCAGGGCCACGTCATCGAGTTCCGGGGCGAGGCGGTTCGCGACCTGTCGATGGAAGGCCGGATGACGGTCTGCAACATGTCGATCGAGGCCGGCGCCCGCGCGGGCATGATCGCGCCGGACGACACCACGTTCGCCTACCTGAAGGGTCGGCCCAACGCACCAACGGGCGCGGACTGGGACGCGGCGGTTGCTGCCTGGCGTGAGCTGGCGACCGACGAGGGAGCCGTCTTCGACAAGGTCGTGAAAGTCGACGCGACCAAGCTCTCGCCGTGGGTCACCTGGGGAACCAACCCGGGCCAGGGCGCCGCGTTGTCCTCCGACATCCCGCAGCCCCGTGACGCCGCCGACGAGCGTGCGCTCGAATACATGGGCCTGACCGCCGGTACGCCGCTGCGCGAGGTGAAGGTCGACACGGTGTTCGTCGGCTCCTGCACCAACGGGCGGCTCGAGGACTTGCGCGCGGTCGCCGAGGTGCTGCGCGGCCGCAAGGTCGCCGACGGCGTACGGATGCTTGTCGTTCCCGGGTCGGTCGTGGTCAAGGACGCCGCCGAGTCCGAAGGTCTGCACGAGATCTTCGCGGCTGCCGGCGCCGAATGGCGCGGCGCCGGGTGCTCGATGTGTCTCGCCATGAACCCCGACAAGCTCGCCCCCGGCGAGCGAAGCGCGTCCACGTCCAACCGCAACTTCGAGGGCCGCCAAGGCCCCGGCGGCCGGACCCATCTGGTGTCGCCGGCGGTGGCTGCCGCGACGGCGGTTGCCGGCCACCTGGCTGCCCCGGCCGACCTGTAGAGCGAAGGGACCTCGCCATGGAGAAGTTCACGACCCACACCGGTCGCGCAGTGCCGCTGCGTCGTAGCAACGTCGACACCGACCAGATCATCCCGGCCGAGTACCTCAAGCGTGTGACGCGCACCGGCTTCGAGGACGGATTGTTCGGTGCGTGGCGTCAGGACCCGTCGTTCGTGCTGAACGACGACCGGTACGACGGCGCGACGATCCTCGTCGCGGGACCGGACTTCGGGACCGGTTCCTCGCGCGAGCACGCGGTCTGGGCGCTGCAGGACTACGGCTTCCGCGCGGTGGTCTCCTCGCGGTTCGCCGACATCTTCCGGGGCAACTCGTTCAAAGGCGGACTGCTCACCGTCCAGCTCCCCGAAGACGTCGTCGGGGCCTTGCAGGACCTCGTGGAGGCCGACCCGTCGACTCCGGTCACGGTCGATCTCGAGGCTCGCGAGGTGCGGGCGGGCGCGATCTCGGCCGGCTTCGAGATCGACGACTACACCCGCTGGCGGCTGATGGAAGGGCTCGACGACATCGGCCTCACCCTGCGCCACACCGCGGACATCGACGCCTTCGAGGCGAAGCGTCCGTCGTGGCTGCCGGTCACCGCCTGACGTGTCGAAGTAACCCACACGGCCTAGTCGGGCCGACGTCGGGCACGAATGCGCTGCGACACAACAAAAAATGCGGGTCGCGATCGTTGTGCGCGTCGCGTTTAAGGCCTAGCGTCCGCGTCAGGTCGAGGGCAGTCAGTCCTCGACGTCGACTGCGGAGGATGCACGTGAACAGGGCCGAACTGATCGACGCCATTCGCGACCGGCTGGGCGCGGACAAGCGGACGGCCGAGGACGCGGTAGACGCGGTGCTCGACACCATCCAGCGAGCGGTCGCCGCGGGTGAGCGAGTGGCGATCACCGGCTTCGGGGTGTTCGAGAAGGTCGAGCGCGCTGCTCGTACCGGCCGCAACCCGCGCACCGGCGCAACGGTGAAGGTCAAGGCGACCGCGGTGCCGAAGTTCCGGCCCGGCACCCAGTTCAAGGGCGTCGTCAGCGGCGCGGTGAAGCTCGGCAAGGTGACCGACGCCGCGACCAAGGCGGCGGCCAAGTCCACCGCCTCCACCGCGCGCAGCGCCGCGAAGACGGCTTCCGCCGGTCCCCGCAAGGCCGCGGCAGCGGCGAAGACCGCCGCCAAGAAGGCCGCGAAGGCGCCGGCGAAGAAGGCCCCCGCCAAGAAGGCCCCCGCCAAGAAGCGCTAGCCGCCAGCCCGCTCGAGGAGTCAGGCCGGGTCGGGGAAGGTCGCGATCGTCAGCGACCTGACCCGGCCCGCCTCGTCGAGATCGAGTCGCACTCGCTGCCCGGTGCGCAGCAGCCGCAGCCCCGACCGGTCGAACGCGCCCGCGTCGAACTCCACGGCGGCGCCGGAGTCGAGCAGCACGTCCCCGCTTCGTGTCGCCTCGTCGAAGCGGCGTACCGTCGCCTGCACCGTCATTCGTTCCACACCGCCGGAAGCGACCGCAGCGCCGCGGCGCTGCTCGCCCCGATGCCGAGGCGGACGGCTGCCCGCAGGTCCTCGACGGTGTCGACGTCGCGACGAAGTGACTCCGGTGCGAGCGGGGTGAGGTCGTAGGCCCCCGCGGCGACATGAGCCGCGAGAGACGAGACGCCGAACTGTGGCGTGAAGCTCGCGACCGACTCCGCACACAACAGCGTCGTACCGGTGCCTTGCTGGTCGGCGACCACGGCGCGGGCGTGGCGTTGTGCCTGTTCGAGCACGACCGAGAGGTCCGCCGGGCGCAACGCGGGCAGATCGGAGGACAACGCCGCCACTCGCGCAGTGGCGGCACTTCGCGCGCCGTGGCTCAACGCCGCGTTGAGGCCGGCGTCGGGTACGTCGGCGACGATCGTCACGTCGAGTTCTCGCAGCGCCTCTCGTGCCCGGCCGTCATCGGTGACGACGACGACCATCGCCACCCGCTCGCAGCCGAGGGCCGCGGTGACGGTGTCGACTGCCATCGTCACGGCCAGCGTCGTGCGGGCCGCGACGTCGACCGCAAGCCGGGTCTTCGCGATCTCCACCCGCTTGACCGGCACGATCAGCGACCAGCGGTCCGCTTGCTGGGACATGTCTGGCATCCTCGCAGGATGCGGTATGGGCGCCTCGGATTCTGGTACCGCCTGGTCGTCGTGGTAGTGAGTCCGTTCCTTCGGCTCACCACCACTCGCGACTGGCGTGGTGCCGAGCGGGTGCCCAAGTCGGGCGGCGTGATTCTCGCCGCGAACCACGTCAGCTACATCGATCCGTTCGCCCTCGGTTTGTATGTGCTCGAGGCCGGGCGCACCCCGAAGTTCCTGGCGAAGTCGTCGCTGTTCGAGCATCCGCTGACGCGGCGCATCTTCATCGGTGCCAACCAGATCCCGGTCTATCGAGGTACGGCGGACGCCGCCAACGCGCTGTCGGCCGCCATCGACGCGGTCAACGCGGGCGAGTGCCTGCTCATCTACCCGGAGGGCAGCGCCACCCGTGACCCGGACTGCTGGCCGATGAAGGCGCGTACCGGTGTCGCGCGGCTCGCGCTCGAGACCGGCGCACCCGTGATCCCCATCGCCCAGTGGGGCCCGCAGAAGCTGTGGCGTTACAAGGCGAAGCTTCCGAACCTGGCACCGCCGCGCAAGCGCATGCAGCTGCTGGCCGGCGAGCCGGTCGATCTGTCGGCCTACCGCGGACGACCCGTCGACGCCGAGCTGCTCCGAGAGGTGACGGAGCTGGTCATGGCGAAGATCACCGAGCTGCTCGTCGAGCTTCGCGGCGGCACCCCGCCGGCACAGACCTTCGACCCGAAGGCATCGAGCAACCCGGAGGCTGCGGCGTGACGCGTGCGGCGGTGATCGGAGCCGGCTCCTGGGGGACCGCCTTCGCGCAGGTGCTTGTCGACGCCGGCACCGACACCGTCATCTGCGGACGCCGGCCCGAGCTCGCGGACGCGATCAACGACCGGCACGAGAACCCGGACTACCTGCCGGGAATCGCGCTGTCCTCCGGTCTGCGCGCGACCGCGAACCCCGACGAAGCACTGGCCGGCGCAGAGATCGTCGTCCTCGCGGTGCCGTCGCAGACGCTGCGCGCGAACCTCGTCGACCTGGTCGACCGGCTGCCTCGCGACGCGACGTTCGTCAGCTTGATGAAGGGCGTGGAGCTCGGGACCGACAAGCGGATGACCGAGGTGATCCGCGAGGTCGTCGGCGTGCCGGAGGACCGGGTCGCCGCCGTGACCGGACCGAATCTCGCGAAGGAGATCGCTCGCCGCGAGCCGGCCGCCGCCGTCGTCGCGTGCACTGACCTCGAGGTCGCCGGCGTGGTGCAGCTCGCGTGCAACGCCGGCTACTTCCGGCCCTATCGCAACCACGACGTGATCGGCTGCGAGTTCGGCGGAGCGGTCAAGAACGTGATCGCCCTCGCGGTCGGGATGGCAGCCGGCCTCGGCCTCGGCGACAACGCGCGCGCCTCGCTAATCACCCGTGGCCTGGCGGAGACGGCGCGGATCGGGGTGGCGCTCGGCGCCGAGCCACTCACCTTCGCCGGCTTGGCCGGCATGGGCGACCTGGTCGCCACCTGCTCGTCGCCGCTGTCACGCAACCGGACCTTCGGGGAGGACCTGGGTCGCGGGTTCACCGTCGAGCAGGTCGTCGCCAAGACCAAGCAGACCGCCGAAGGCGTGAAGTCGTGTCGCTCGATCCTCGACGTCGCCCGCCTGCACAACGTCGCGGCGCCGATCACCGAGCACGTCGTGAAGGTGGTCGTCGACGGCATGACGGTGCAGGACATGTTGACGTCCCTGCTGTCGAGCGATCCCAAGCACGAGCAAGACGCGGACGTCTGACCCACCACATGTCCGACCCCGAGGCCACACCCGCCGGCCACAACCTGCCGATCCTCGAGCCGGCCGACGCGGGCGGCGGTGAGGGCACCCGCGCGGTCCACGCGCCGCGACCGGACTTCAGCCGCGTCCGTGCGGTCGGCCTGCCGACGTACCGGACCAGCACGTTCGCCTTCGACACGGCGCAGGACTACGCCGACGTCCTCGGTGACAGGGCTGCCGGCTACACCTACAGCCGCATCGACAACCCCACCGCCGACGCCTTCGCCCTCGGGTTCGCCTCGCTCGAGGCCCACGGGATCGACCGCGCTGTCGCGGCGCAGCCGTTCGCCTCCGGCATGGCGGCGATCTCGACCGTGCTGCTGGCGCTGTGCGAAACCGGCTCGCACGTCGTCGCCCCGGCGGCGGTGTACGGCGGAACCTACGGCGTCATCGAGCATGTGCTTCGCCGCTTCGGGGTCACCGCGACGTTCGTCGACATGACCGACGTGTCGGCGGTGCGCGACGCCATCCAGGACCGCACGGCGCTGGTGTGGGCCGAGACGATCGCCAACCCGACCACCGCCGTGGCAGACCTGCCGGCCCTCGCCGCGATCTGTCGCGACGCAGCGATCCCGCTCTGCGTCGACTCGACCTTCGCCCCGCCCCCGGTCTGCCGGCCGCTGGCCTGGGGCGCCGATCTCGTCGTGCACTCGGCGACGAAGTACATCGGCGGCCACGGCGACGTCACCGGCGGAGTGGTCGTCGGGGACGTCGACCTCCTGACCGCGGTGCGCAAGGCACGCGTGGACCTGGGCGGCAGCCTCGCGCCCGACGAGGCCTTCCTGTTGCAGCGTGGTCTGTCAACACTTCCGCTGCGGGTCGCGCGGCACTGTGCGACTGCTGCCGCGGTCGCGTCGGCGATCGCCGACCACCCCGCCGTCGAGCGGGTGGACTACCCGGGGTTGGCCGGCCATCCGCAGCACGCGCTGGCCACGAAGCTGTTCGAAGCGGGGGCGGAGGGCACGAGGTACGGCGCGGTCGTGACGATCACGCCGAAGGGCGGCCGGGCAGCCGGCTTCGCCTTCGCCGACGCACTGCGGGTGGCGTTGATCGCGACGAGCCTCGGCGGCGTCCATTCGCTGGTCAGCCACGTCGCGTCGACCACCCACCGCCAGCTCGACGACGCCGCGTTGCTGACCGCCGGCATCCTGCCCGGCGCAGTCCGGTTCTCGATCGGGCTGGAAGACCCGCACGACCTCGTCGCCGACATCCGCCACGCGCTGGAGCACGCTCAAAGCCAGGACTTCTGACCCGGTCGACTCTACAGTTGCTCCTGTGACTCGTGGTGCCACAGTGGCTGCTGCGCTGGTCGCCGCGCTGTGCGCCAGCGGCGCCGCGGCACCGGCGTACGCCTCGCACGGGCCGGCGCCGTCGGCCGGCCAGGTCGCGCAGAGCAAGGCGACGGTCGCTGAGCGCGAGCAGCAGGTGGCGCACGCGGCGGCTGCGCTGGCGCGGGCGCAGGCGAAGTTCCAGAAGCTCAGCGACGCGGCGGAGGGAATCGTCGAGGCCTATGACGAGGCCCAGGTGAAGCTCGCCGCCGCCGAGCGCGATGCCAACACCGCGGAAAGCGTGCTCGCGGTCGCCAACGCCCAGGTCGCGAAGAGCCAGCGCTCGGTGTCCCACTTCGCCCGCGCCGCGTACGAGTCGGGTGGGTTGTCCTCGATCGACGCGGTTCTCGCACCCGGTGGCACCCGAGCCCTGGTGGGTCGGGTCGCTGCGATCGATGCGATCTCGGTCAGTCAGCACCGGACGCTGGCCAGGCTCGACGCCGCCTCGATCTATCAAGGCGTCGTCGCGAAGCAGGCGGAAAGCGTCGCCGGCAAGGCTCGCCAGGCGGCGGACGTCGCCGCGAAGGCGAAGTCGCAGGCCGAGGCAGCGGTGGCGGACCAGCAGCGGTTGCTGACCTCGTTGCACCGCAAGAAGGCCCACCTTGCCGCACTGCTCGCCGACGCCCAGACAACCGCGTCGAGGCTCGAGCGGGAGCGGCTTGCCGCGCTGGCAGCACCGCCGGCCGTGAGCGCGGCGCCGCCGTCGAGCGGGTCGAGCCCCTACGCCGGGGAGACCGGCGACCTCAGCGACACCATCTCGGCCGCCACGGGCGAGGCGGCCGTGCAGGCGGCGGAGTCCCAGATCGGCAAGCCCTACGTGTGGGGTGGCGCCGGTCCGGACTCCTTCGACTGCTCGGGCCTGGTGATGTGGTCCTACGACCAGGTCGGGGTCCACCTCCAGCACTGGACCGGCTTCCAGTGGGAAGAAGGCGCGCACGTCGCCGTGTCGGATCTGCGGCCCGGCGACCTGCTGTTCTTCGCCTACAACACGTCGGACCCCGACACCATCCATCATGTGGGCATGTACATCGGCAACGGCGAGATGGTTCAAGCGCCAGAAACCGGCGAGAACGTCGAGATCACCAGCGACGCCCGGCCGGACTTCATCGGCGCGATCCGGCCCTACCAGCAGTGACGCCTCGACTGCGGGTCGCGGTCATCTTCGGAGGGCGTAGCAGCGAGCACGCCGTCTCGTGCGTCACGGCCGGAAGCGTGTTGGCAGCCCTGGATCCGCAGCGCTACGACGTCGTACCGGTCGGCATCACGCCCGGCGGACGCTGGGTGATCGCCGACACGTCGGCGCTGGAGATGCGCGGCCGCGAGCTGCCGACGGTCGCCGCCGAGGGGTTGTCGGTGGCGATCCCGGGTGATCCGACCGCACTGCCCGACGCCCTTGGCGGCCAGATCGACGTCGCCTTCCCGCTGCTGCACGGTCCGTACGGCGAGGACGGCACGCTGCAGGGGCTGCTCGAGCTCGCCGGCATCCCGTACGTCGGCTCCGGGGTGTTCGCCTCAGCGGCCGCGATGGACAAGGCCCACATGAAGCGGTTCCTGAGTGCGGCCGGGCTGCCGGTCCCCGGCTACGTCATCGCGCGTGAAGGCCGTTCCGTCCCGGCGGAGGTGGCCGATCTGGACTGGCCGGTGTTCGTGAAGCCGGCGCGCGGCGGGTCGAGCATCGGCATCTCGCGGGTGAGCGAACAGGCCGGTCTGGCGCCGGCGCTGGCTGAGGCCTTCCGCCACGACCCGAAGGCGCTGATCGAGTCCGGGGTCGTCGGGCGGGAGATCGAGTGCGGTGTCCTGGCCGGTGCCGACGGCGGCCCGCCGGAGGCGTCGCTGCCGGCGGAGATCCGGCTGGCCGACGGCAGCGACTTCTACGACTTCGACGCGAAGTACATGCCGGACTCGGGGACTGCCTTCGACATCCCGCCGAAGCTGTCGGCGGAGCTGGTCGCGCAGATCCAGCAGGCCGCAGTCGCGGCGTTCGAGGCGCTCGACTGCGAAGGCTTGGCCCGGGTCGACTTCTTCCTCGTCGACGACGGCCGGCTGTTGGTCAACGAGGTCAACACCATGCCCGGCTTCACCCCGGTCTCGATGTTCCCCCAGATGTGGGCCGCGAGCGGAGTGAGCTACCCGCAGCTGGTGAGCCGGCTGATCGACGACGCGGTCCGTCGCGGCACCGGGCTGCGCTGAGTCAGGAAAGCGCGCTCTTCAGCGGACGCGCGAGGGCGGTCAAAAACGCCGCGTCCTGGCTGTAGTGCTTGGGCACCGTCAGCGCGACGTAGACGCGATGACGCGACAGCGGGTCCGGACGGATCGCGGTCCAGGTGACCGCATCCGCACCGACCTGCTCGTACCACTGCACGTCGTCGACCGACAGGGTCGAGGTCGAGGCCGGCCGGTAGCCGGCAGGCGCCGGCACCCCGCAGACCAGCGTGACGGGCGGTGAACCCCACGCGTGGGTCAGGGACGATCGCGGCTCGGTCTGCCGGGCGGAAAGGCCGGCGAGCGTGCCGGGAAGTGCAGCCCCGAGCCGGTCGCAGCGCTGCGCGTCCTGGCCGGCCGGATGCGGCGGCGGGAGCGTGACGGACGTCGCGGAAGAGCTGCACGCAGCCGCGGCGAGCACGGTCACGGCGCTCGCCGCGAGCAGCGTCAGCCTCAGCGCACGGCCTTACAGGTGGACGACCGGGCAGGTGAGGGTGCGGGTGATGCCCGCCACCGACTGCACCTTCGCCACCACGAGCTTGCCGAGCTCGTCCATGTCGCTGGCCTCGCTGCGAACGATGACGTCGTAGGGGCCGGTGACGTCTTCGGCTTGGGTGACGCCCTTGATCGTCGAGATCTCGGCGGCCACCGCGGCGGCCTTGCCGACCTCGGTCTGGATGAGGATGTACGCCTGGACGGTCACGCGACGACCGTACCCGAACTGAAGGGAGCGTCGTCATCTCGGTTTCTGGCTCCCCGGAGGGGTCGATCGGGCGTACCGGCGAGTTCGCGCTGATCGCCCGCGTCGTGT
Source organism: Mycobacteriales bacterium (assembly GCA_035550055.1). NCBI lineage: Bacteria > Bacillati > Actinomycetota > Actinomycetes > Mycobacteriales > Mycobacteriales bacterium. The sequence continues at coordinate 29,373 of DASZRO010000120.1, forward strand.
CGCGGCTGCGGCAAGGTCAGCAGGTCCTCGTCGGGCCAGGCGACGACGCCGCCGTCGTCACCGCGCCGGACGGCCGCGTGGTGACCACGGTCGACGTTCTCGTCGAAGACCGCCACTTCCGGCGGGACTGGTCGAGCGGGTACGACGTGGGCTGCCGCGCGGCCGCGGCAAGCCTTGCTGACGTCGTCGCGATGGGAGCGCGCCCCACCGCACTGGTGGTCGCGCTCTGCGCGCCGCCCGACCTCGACGCCGCGTGGGCGGAGGCGCTCGCCGACGGGCTGCGCGACGAGGCAGACCGGGTCGGCGCGTCGGTCGTGGGCGGCGACGTCAGCTCGGCGGCCGCCGTGTCAGTCGCGGTGACCGCGCTCGGCGACCTCGAGGGCCGAGACCCGCTGACCCGCTCCGGCGCCGCGCCGGGCGAGCGAGTGGTGCTGTTCGGCCGGCTCGGTTGGGCGGCGGCCGGCCTCGCGCTGCTCGAGGCGGGCCGGCCGAGCCATCCGCTGGCCGACGCGCACCGGCGTCCCCGTCCCGCCTACGACGAGGCACTCGCCGCGGCACGCTCGGGGCTGCTCGCGTCGCTGATCGACGTCTCCGACGGACTGGTCGCCGACCTGGGCCATCTCGCGGCGGCGTCGCAGGCCCACATCGAGCTGGCGGCGGCATCGCTTCCGGTCGCCCCTGCGGTCGCCGCCGCCGCCGCCTCCCTCGGTGTGGACCCGCTCGACTGGGTCACCACCGGGGGTGACGACCACGCGTTCGTGGGGTCGGCGCGGGGGGCGGTGCCGGACGGGGCCGTCGAGATCGGCCGGGTCGTGGCGGGACCGCCAGGAGTGAGCTTCGTCGATCGAGCGACGCCGGTCCGCGGCGGACACGAGCACTTCTCCTAGCCTCGGCGGGTGCCTACATCGCCACCGCCACGGGTGCTCACCGTCGCCGGGTCCGACTCCGGGGGTGGGGCGGGGATCCAGGCCGACTTGAAGACGATGCTTGCGCTCGGCGTACACGGCATGTCGGTGGTGACCGCGGTGACCGCCCAGGACTCCACCGGCGTTCACGGCTACTGGGAGCTGCCCGTCGAGGCCGTTCGGGCGCAGCTGGACGCCGTGATCGACGACATCGGCGTCGACGCGGTCAAGACCGGGATGCTCGCCTCTCCCGCCCTCGTCGAGGCGACGGCGCAGCGGCTGGCCGACGTCGCCGTTCCGATCGTGGTGGATCCGGTCTGCGTCTCCAAGCACGGCGACCCGCTGCTCGTCGAGTCGGCGGTCTCGGCGATCGTCACCGAGCTGCTTCCGATCGCGACCGTCGTCACGCCGAACCTGCCCGAGGTCGAGCGGTTGACCGGGCTTGCCGTCGACGACCGCGACGGGCAACGCAGGGCGGCGGAGGCGGTCCTGGCGTTGGGTGCGACGTGGGTGCTGGTCAAGGGCGGCCATCTCCCACACGGCGACGCGGTGGACCTGCTCACCGACGGGCAGACCACCCTCGAGCTGGCGGCGCAGCGCCTGGACACGGTCCACACCCACGGCACCGGCTGCACCCTCGCCTCGGCGATCGCGTCCCGGCTCGCCCTTGGCGACGACGTCCCCGCGGCAGTGACGGCCGCGAAGGACTACGTGACCGGGGCCATCGCCGCGGGGTTCCCCCTCGGTAGCGGGATCGGCCCCGTCGACCACGGCTGGCGGCATCGATGAGCGAGCTCGAGCTGCGTGAGGTCGCCTACGACTCGGCGGTCGCGGCGCAGCTCGTCGCTGCCGTGCAGGCCGAGTACGTCGCGCGCTACGGCGGCCCGGACGAGACGCCGGTCGAACCGGGGGAGTTCGCCGCTCCGCAGGGGCTGTTCCTCGTCGGCTACCTCGACGGCGTACCCGTGGCGACCGGCGGTTTCCGCCGGCACGCGCCGACGGCGGTCGAGCTCAAGCGGATGTACGTCGTGCCCGAGGCTCGCGGCAAGGGGCTGTCGCGGGTGATGCTGGCCGCCCTCGAGGACCGGGCGCGACTGGCCGGCGCACGTCGAATCGTGCTCGAGACCGGCGATCGGCAGCCGGAGGCAGTCAGCCTGTACGAGTCGTCGGGGTACGAGCGGATCCCCGGTTTCGGGCACTACGCATGCGCGCCCGAGTCGTACAGCTTCGCCAAGGACCTCTAGCGCGCGACCTTGCCGGCCTTGAGGCAGCTGGTGCACACGTTCATGCGCTTGCGCGAGCCGGAGACCATGGCGCGCACCGACTGGATGTTGGGGTTGAAACGACGACGGGTACGCCGGTGCGAGTGCGACACGTTCATGCCGAACCCGGGACCCTTGCCGCACACATCACAGACGGAAGCCACGCGAACAGGTTAGCCCGACTCGACAGCCTGACTCAATGCGTCGCATCGGGCGCTTAACCTCGCTACGTGATCGGCGAGTCGTCGCACGTCCGCGATGTCGTCACCAGCGAGAAGATCGCGGCACTGCTGGAGAAGGCGTTCGAGATCCGCACCGTCGGCGACCTGCTCCGTCACTACCCTCGCCGCTACTTCGAGCAGGGTGAGCTGACCGACCTCTCGCAGCTGCGTCCAGGCGAGCAGGCGACGCTGAAGGTTCGCGTGGTGAAGGTCGACGGCCGCCAGATCCGGCCCAAGCTGCACAAGACCGACATCACGGTCACCGACGGCACCGGGCGGCTGGTCGTGACGTTCTTCAACCGCGCGTACCTGAAGAAAACGCTGACCGAAGGCGACGAGATCGTCGTCGCCGGCGAGATCGAGACCTTCCACGGCAAGCTCCAGCTCAAGCAGCCCGACATGAACCCGGACGCGGAAGGCATGGTCGAGGCGGCCGGCAAGCTGCTGCCGATCTACCCGGCGACCAAGGCCCTGCCGACCTGGTTCCTGCGCCGCGCGATCCGCAACGCCCTCGACATGATCGAGATCCCCGAGACCCTGCCTGACGAGCTACGCGCGCAGCGCCGGCTCATGGGACGCGCCGAGGCGGTGCGAGCGATCCACTCGCCGGCCGACTTCGCCGAGCTCGCGAAGGCGAAGGACCGGCTGCGCTACGACGAGGCGTTCGTCATGCAGGTCGTGCTCGCGCAGCGACGGGTGCTGGCCGCCCTCGAGCCCGCGAAGCCCCGAACCCCACGGCCGGGCGGCCTGTTGGAGGCCTTCGACGCGTCGCTGCCGTTCACGCTGACCGCCGGGCAACGCGACGTGGGGGAGCAGCTGCTCGCCGACTTGTCCAGCGAAGTGCCGATGCATCGCCTGCTGCAAGGTGAGGTCGGCTCCGGCAAGACCGTGGTCGCCTTGCGCGCGATGCTTGCCGTGGTCGACTCGGGCGGGCAGGCCGCGCTGCTCGCGCCGACCGAGGTTCTCGCCCAGCAGCACGCCCGTTCGATCGACGCTCTGCTCGGACCTCTGGGCCGCGGCGGTCAGCTCGACGCCGCCGACGGCGCGACGAAGGTGGCGCTGGTCACCGGGTCGATGAGTGCGGCCGCGCGACGCAGCACGCTGCTCGACATCGGCGTCGGCGACGCCGGGATCGTCATCGGCACCCACGCGCTGCTCGAGAACACGGTGCAGTTCTTCGATCTCGGCCTGGTCGTCGTCGACGAGCAGCATCGATTCGGTGTCGAGCAGCGCGACGCGCTGCGCAGCAAGGCGGACACCCCTCCGCACGTGCTCGTGATGACGGCGACGCCGATCCCGCGGACGGTCGCGATGACGGTGTACGGCGATCTGGCGACCTCGACCCTCACCGAGCTGCCCGCGGGTCGCCAGCCGATCTCGACCACCGTGGTGCCGACCGCGGACAAGCCGGGCTGGATCGAACGCGTGTGGCAGCGGGCGCGTGAGGAGATCGACGCCGGCCGGCAGGTCTACGTCGTGTGTCCGCGCATCGACGCCGACGACGAGGCGGTCGCCGACACCGATGAGGGCTGGGGGGCCACGGCGACCGTCGTGGAGGTGGCGGCGAGCCTGGCTGCCGGACCACTCGCGGGAGTCGGCATCGACATCCTGCACGGGCGGATGCCGGCGGAGGCCAAAGACGACGTCATGCGCCGGTTCGCCGCCGGCCGGGTCGACGTACTGGTCGCGACCACGGTCATCGAGGTCGGTGTCGACGTCCCCAACGCGACCCTGATGGTCGTCCTCGACGCCGACCGGTTCGGGATCTCCCAGCTCCACCAGCTCCGCGGCCGGATCGGCCGCGGCGGTCACGCCGGAGTGTGCCTGCTCGTGACAGCAGCGCCGGCCGATGCGCCGTCGCGTGAGCGTCTGGATGGCGTCGCGGCGACCGTCGACGGCTTCGAGCTGGCCCGACTCGACCTCGAGCAACGGCGGGAGGGTGACGTGCTCGGGCAGTCGCAGTCGGGCCGCCGCTCGAAGCTCAAGCTGCTGCGGTTGTTGCGCGACGAGGGCGTGATCGACACCGCCCGGGTCGACGCCGGCGGGGTGGTGGCTCACGATCCGGCCCTCGAGCGCCACCCGGCACTGCGCGCCGAGGTCGAGGCGCTCGCCGCCGACGAGCGTGCCGACTACCTGGGCAAGACGTGACGCGGCTGATCGCCGGCGCCGCCGGGGGACGGCGGCTGGCCACCCCCACGGGCCGCGGCACCCGGCCGACGTCGGATCGAGTGCGGGAGGGCCTGTTCTCCGCCCTCGAAGCGCTGCGTGGCGGCCTGGCGGGCGCGGCGTTCCTCGACCTGTACGCCGGCTCCGGGGCGGTCGGCCTGGAGGCCGCGAGCCGCGGCGCGACGCGGGTGGTCATGGTCGAACGTGACCCGTCCGCGCTGAAGGTCATCCGGTCCAACGCCGAGGGACTACAGGTGAGCGGCGTGACGGTCGTCGGGGCGGCGGTGACCAAGTTCCTGGCCGGGCCGCCGAGCCCGTACGACATCGTCTTCCTGGATCCGCCGTACGCCGACCCGGTCGACGCGACGCTGGCCGCATTGGCCGGTGGCGGGTGGCTGTCCGAAGGCGCCCTGGTCTGCGTCGAACGGGCCACGCGCGAGGCGGGCGTGACCTGGCCCGACGGCCTGGACGCGCTCCGGTCGCGCAGGTACGGCGACACGACCCTCTGCTACGGTCGCGCCTCATGAGACGGGCGGTATGTCCGGGCTCCTTCGATCCCATCACCAACGGCCACCTCGATGTGATCGCCCGGGCGAGTGCGCTGTTCGACGAGATCATCGTCGTGGTCGGCGTCAACGTGTCGAAGAACCGGCTGTTCGAGCCCGACGAGCGACTCGAGCTGATCCGGGCCGCGACCGCGCACCTGCCCAACGTCACGGTCGACACCTTCCGGGGCCTGCTCGTCGACTTCTGCGTCGCGCACGACGTCAAGGTGATCGTCAAAGGCCTGCGTGCGGTCAGCGACTTCGACTACGAGCTCCAGATGGGCCAGATGAACCATTCGCTGGCCAAGGTCGACACGTTGTTCATGCCTGCCGACCCGCATTACAGTTTTCTTTCGTCGAGCCTCGTGAAAGAGGTTGCGACATATGGCGGGGACGTATCGAAGCTGGTGCCGGAACCCGTCCTGCGCCGGCTCGAGCAGCGGCTCGCCGTACGGCCAGAGAGCGAGGCATAACTCAGCGTGGGCATCTCCGAGAAGCTCGACGAGTTCGTGGCGATGGTCGAGAACGCTCGTGCCATGCCGATGTCCGCGTCGTGCATCGTCAACCGCAACGAGATGCTCGAAGCGGTCGAGGAGCTCCGCAAGGCGCTGCCCGAGGAGCTGCGCAAGGCCCGCAGCCTGCTGCGCGACCGCGCCGCGGTGATCGAGGAGGGTCGCGCCGAGGCGAGCGTGATCCTCGCGGAGGCCGAGTCGGAGCGGGCACGGCTGGTGTCGCGCACCGAGGTCGTCAAGGAGGCGACGCGCGAGGCGGAGCGGCTCGTGGCCGCCGCCAACGCCGAGTCCGACCGCATGCGGCGCGAGGTCGACGACTACGTCGACGGCAAGCTGGCGAACTTCGAAATCGTGCTCAACCGCACGCTGCACGCCGTCGAGCACGGTCGCAACAAGATCAACGGGCGTCACGAGCTCGAAGCGCTCGCGGACACCGACGACGACGAGGACCTGGAGCCGCTCCCGGGCGCCTGAGCGCTGGGTAGCCTTTTCAGGCGTGAAGAGTGCGTTCCGCTACGACACTCGCCAGCTCGGCCGCCGGGCCGGCTCGATGCGGGAGGAGCGGATCGAGGCGCTCGCGCCGGCCGGGTGGGGGCTCGACCTGGTCAGTGTGGCCGCCGGTACGCCGATCGTCATCGACGCCAGGTTCGAAGCCGTCATGGACGGGGTTCTCGTCACGGCGACCGTGGAGCTGCCGGTCGCCGCTGAGTGCGGACGCTGCCTCGACCCGGTCGAGCTGCGGCTGGCCGTCCCCGTCCAGGAGCTGTACGCCTACCAGCCGGATCCCGACGACGACGAGGCCCTCACGCTCGACGGAGACATCCTTGACCTGGAGCCGGTCGTGCGCGATGCCGTCGTCCTCGAGCTGCCGATGAACCCGCTCTGCGATCCGGACTGTGAAGGGCTGTGCCCGACCTGTGGGGCGCGGATGGCCGAGGTGGCGCCGGGGCACTCGCACGACGAAGTTGACCCGAGATGGGCAGCCCTTGCACTCTTGAAGGAGCCGGACGACGAGGCCGGCACGAGAAGAATCAACGAGGAGACCTGATCGTGGCCGTTCCCAAGCGCCGTATGTCGCGCAGCAACACGCGCTCGCGTCGCTCGCAGTGGAAGGCCAGCGCGCCGTCCCTCGTGAGCTGCTCGCGCTGCCGTCAGCCGAAGCTGCCGCACACCGCCTGCTCGGTGTGCGGCACCTACAACGACCGTCAGGTCGTCGCCGTCTGACCGAGGTGACCTCGCCTCGGTTGTCCGCCACGGTGCGCTCGGCCGTCGCGCTGGTCTGCAGCGTGGACCCGGCGTCCTTGGACGCCCAGACCACGCTGGCGCAGCTCGACGCCGACTCCCTCGTGCGCGTGGGCATCGCCGACGTCGTCGAGGCCGAGCTGGCCCGTGACGGGATCGTCGTCCACATCGACGACGCGACGCTCGGCCGGGTGATGACCCTCGGCGAGCTCGACGCCTATCTCGCCGACCATCGCAGTGCCTGAAGGTCACCGCGGCGATGCCTGAGGGCGACAGCGTCGACGGCCTGATCGAGGCGCTCGGCGGCGACGTGGACGCCGACCTGGTCGAGCTGTCGGTGACCCACCGCTCCTACGCCTACGAGAACGGCGGCCTCCCGACCAACGAGCGACTCGAGTTCCTCGGGGACTCGGTGCTCGGCATCGTCGTGACCGAGGAGCTCTACCGCCGGTTTCCCGATCTGCCCGAAGGCCAGCTGGCCAAGCTGCGCGCCGCGGTCGTCAACGCCCGCGCGCTGGCCGGGGTCGGCCGGGCGATCGGCCTCGGCGCCTACCTCAAGCTCGGCCGCGGTGAGGAGACGACCGGCGGCCGGGACAAGTCCTCGATCCTCGCCGACGCCCTCGAAGCGGTGATAGGTGCCTATTACCTCGACCGGGGCCTCGAGGCCTCGCGTGCGCTCGTGCTGGGGTTGTTCGCCTCGGCGCTCGAGGACGCCGCGGGGCTCGGCGCGGGACTGGACTGGAAGACCTCGCTGCAGGAGCTCGGCGCCGAGCGCGGCATCGGGGCGCCGGAGTACGCCGTCGAGGAGAGCGGCCCGGACCACGCGAAGTCCTTCCGGGCAACGGTGCTGCTCGCCGGCGAGCCGGCCGGCGAGGGCGTCGGCAACAGCAAGAAGGAAGCCGAGCAGCGCGCCGCCGAGCAGGCCTGGACCGCGCTCAGCGCCGCCGACTCCGGCTCCGACACCAGTGCCTGAGCTGCCCGAGGTCGAAACCGTTCGACGTGGTCTGGAGAAATGGGTCGTCGGGCGACGGATTGCCGAGGTCGAGGTCTTCGGCGAGCGCACCCTGCGCCGCCACGTTGCCGGCGAGCACGACTTCGTCGCCCGGCTGACCGGACGCCGGGTGATCGCCGCACGTCGCCGCGGGAAGTACCTGTGGTTGCCGTTGGACGACGCCACCAACCTGCTCGCCCACCTCGGGATGTCCGGTCAGTTCCTCTCGGTGGCGCCGCAGGAACCGCCCAACCGCCACCTGCGTGCCCGGTGGCGGTTCGACGACGGCGGCGCCGAGCTGCGGTTCTGCGACCAGCGCACGTTCGGGGGCCTCGCGCTGGCCGACGAACGCCTCACGCCTGACGGCGTCCCGGCCGTGCTCGCGCACGTCGCGCCCGACCCGCTCGAGCCGGCCTTCGACGCGGCCCGGTTCAGTGCCAGGCTGCGCCGCCGCCACACCGGGATCAAGCGGGCCCTGCTCGACCAGACGCTGATCTCGGGCATCGGCAACATCTACGCCGACGAAGCCCTGTGGCGGGCCCGGCTGCACTTCGAACGGCCGACGAACCGGCTGCGGCCGGCCGACGTCGGCCGGTTGCTCGACGCGGTCGAGGAGGTGCTGCGGGCGGCGATCGCCGCGGGTGGCACCTCCTTCGACGCGCTCTACGTGGCGGTCAACGGGGAAAGTGGCTGGTTCGACCGCTCGCTGGAGGCCTACGGCCGGGACGGCCGGCCCTGCTCGCGCTGCGGCACGCCGATCGTGCGGGTGAGCTTCACCAACCGTTCGTCGTACTTCTGCCCGCGATGCCAGCGGCCGCCGCTTGACCGGCGCAGCGGGGAGCGTCACACTTGATATGTCGCGCCGAGATATGGACGCGGCCTACTCAGCAACGTTGTCGGGGATCCGGCGCGGGTTCGGTCCTGCCCGGCTGGCGAGTCCGACATGTCCTCACCGTGGAGGATCGGCAAGGATGGCAAAAGCCCTCATGGGTCACGTCGGGACGGGTCTCGACGTCCGTATGGCTTCTGAGCTGAAGCGACTTCGGGACCGGGTTCGCGACCTCGAGCACGAGGTGATTCGGCTGCGTGCCGAGAACGCCGAGCTGTCCACGATCGCTCGGGTCGACGAGGAGATCATGCGGCTCACCGTGGGCGAGCAGGCCCGCGACCACGAGCCCGCGCTCACCTAGTTCAGCTTGCGGTTGTTTGCCCTCGACTTGGGCTAGCGTTGCCAGCGGTCTTCCCCGACTGACCGCCTCGACCCGGGAGTCTCACGGGTGCATCTTGCGAGCTTGACCCTCCGCGGGTTCAAGTCCTTCGCGTCCTCGACCACGCTGCGGTTCGAACCCGGCGTCACGGCCATCGTCGGTCCGAACGGCTCCGGCAAGTCCAACGTCGTCGACGCGATCGCTTGGGTGCTCGGCGAGCAAGGGGCGAAGTCGCTGCGCGGCGGGAAGATGGAAGACGTCATCTTCGCCGGTACGGCGGGCCGGCCGGCGCTCGGCCGCGCCGAGGTCTTGCTGACGATCGACAACACCGACGGCGCGCTGCCGATCGACTTCACCGAGGTGACGCTGTCGCGGATCATGTTCCGCAACGGCGGCTCCGAGTACGCGATCAACGGCTCCCCGTGCCGGCTCCTCGACATCCAAGAGCTGCTCTCCGACTCGGGCATCGGTCGCGAGATGCACGTCATCGTCGGGCAGGGCCAGCTCGACGCCGTCCTGTCGGCCACCCCCGAGGAGCGGCGCGGCTTCATCGAGGAAGCGGCGGGCGTCCTCAAGCATCGCAAGCGCAAGGAGAAGGCGCTTCGCAAGCTCGACGCGATGCAGGTCAACCTCAACCGGCTGACCGATCTCACCGCCGAGCTGCGCCGCCAGCTCAAGCCGCTCGGCCAGCAGGCCGATGTCGCGCGACGCGCTTCGGTGATCCAAGCCGACCTGCGAGACGCCCGGCTGCGGCTGCTCGCCGACGACCTGTCGACGATGCGCGGCGCCTTCGAGGCCGAGGTCGCCGACGAGGCAGCGCTGCTCGCCCGGCGAGCCGCGGCGGAGGCCGCGCTCGCCGACGCGTCGGTGCGCGAGCAGCAGCTGGACGCGACCCTGGCCGAGCAGACGCCGCAGCTGGCTCGGGCTCAGGAGACGTGGTATCGGCTGTCCAGCCTGCGGGAACGGATGCGCGGCACGGCCTCGCTGGCTGCGGAGCGTCAGCGCAACAGCGCCATCGCGGTCGATCTCGGCACGGGTGGCAGGGACCCGATGGCGTGGCAGGCGGAGATCGACCAGCTGAAGGCCGAGGGCAACGAGGTCGAGGAGGCGCTCGCGGCCGACCGCGAACGGCTCGCTGCCGTCGAGGCCGAGCGCATGCAGCTCGAAGCCTCGCTCAGCGCCCAGGAGCAGGCGCTCGCCGCGGCGCGGCAGGCACTGGCCGACCGTCGCGAGGGCCGGGTCCGGCTACAGGGCGAGGTGACCGCGCTGCGCACCCGGGCGCAGGCCGCCGAAGACGAGATCGGGCGGCTCTCGGCGTCGTGGGAGGCCGCGCAGGAGCGTGCCGCGAAGGCGGCCGCGGAGTTCGCGGCGCTCGAGAGCGAAGTGGCAGGTCTCGACGCGGGCGAGGTGGACCTCGACGCGGCCCACGAGGCGGCCGCCGCGGCGCTCGCCAGCGCCGAGGAGAGCCTCGCGGCGCTTCAGGAAGAGGAGCGTGAGGTCGAGCGGCAGCGAAGCGCCGCCGCGGCGCGGCGCGACGCGCTCGCCCTCGGGCTGGACCGCAAGGACGGCGCGGGTGCGCTCGTCGCGGCCAAGGATCGCCTCCATGGCGTACTCGGCACGGTGGCCGACCTGGTTCGGGTGGCGGCGGGCTACGAGGTCGCCGTGGCGGCCGCGCTCGGCGCGGCGGCGGACGCGGTCGCGGTGCGAAGCATCGCCGACGCTGCGGCGGCGATCGCATTCCTCAAGGGCGAGGACGGCGGGCGCGCCGGGATGCTCGTCGGCGGCCTCGACGCGGACACCGACATCACCGTGGACGTCCCCGACGGGGCCCGCGCCGCGCTGGACGTCGTCCACGCCGACGTCACCTTGCTGGGCGCGCTCGCCCGGCTGCTCGCCGACACGGTCGTGGTCGCCGACGCGGCAGAGGCGCAGCGGGTGGTCGGCGCACAACCGCGGCTGCGCGCGGTCACCCGCGACGGCGACGTCTTCGGCGCGGGGTGGTCCGCCGGCGGCTCGAGCTCCGCGCCCTCCCTGCTGGAGGTCCGAGCGGCCCACAGCGAGGCCGAGCAGCTGCTCGGCGAGCTCTCGCGCCGCGGCGACCAGCTGCGTTTCGCGCTGTCGGGCGCGATCGAGGAGGTCGCGGCGCGCCGCGACGACCTCGAGGTGGCGGTGAACGCCCTCCACGAGTCCGACGCGAGGCTCGCCGCCGTCGCCGAACGGCTCGGTCAGCTCGGTGCCGCCGCCCGCGCCACTGCGGGCGAGAGCGAGCGGCTCGCCCGGGCGGTCGAGGAGGCGTCGCAGGCCCGCGACCGCGATCTGGCCGGGTTGAGCGCGCTGGAGGAGCGGCTCGCCGCGGCCGAGGCGACGCCGGAGGAGGCGACGCCCGACGAGGGCGAGCGCGACCGCGTCGCGGAGCTCGTCGTGGCGACCCGCGCCCGCGAGCTCGAGGCCCGGCTCGCGGTGCGCACCGACGAGGAACGCCGATCGGCACTCGCCGCGCGGGTGGTCGCCCTCGAGACCGCCGCGGAGGCGGAGCGTGCGGCCCGGGAGCGGGCGGCCGAGCTGGTACGCCGCCGGGCTCGGGAGGCCGTCGTCGCCGCCGCGGTGTCCGCCGTCGCGCGGCAGGCGCTCGACGCCCTGGAACGATCCCTCGACGCGGCAGCGGCACAGCGCGCGGCCATCGAGCAGCAGCGAACGGTCACCGAGGGCGAGCTGTTGGCGGTGCGCTCGACGGTGCGCGACCTGTCCGGCGATCTCGAGACGCTGACCGGCGCGGTGCACCGCGACGAGGTCGCGCGCGCCGAACAGCGAATGCGCATCGAGGCGCTCGAGGCCAAGGTCGTCGAGGAGTTCGCGGTCGAAGCGGAGACGCTGCTCGCCGAGTACGGGCCCGACGTCGCGGTGCCGCCGTCGGCAGACGCTCCCGAGGGCGCAGTTGCCATTCCTTACGACCGGGCGGTGCAGGAGAAGCGCTGGAAGGCCGCCGAGCGTGCGCTGGCGCTGCTCGGGAAGGTCAACCCGCTCGCGCTCGAGGAGTTTGCGGCGCTCGAGGAGCGGCACAAGTTCCTCTCCGACCAGCTCGAGGACCTCAAGGCGTCGCGACGCGACCTGCTCGTGGTCGTCAAGGAGGTCGACGACCGGGTCGAGCAGGTGTTCCGAGAGGCCTACGAAGACGTCGCTCGCGAGTTCGAGACCGTCTTCGCCACCTTGTTCCCCGGCGGGTCGGGGCGGTTGGTGCGGACCGACCCGAACGACTGGCTGCTGACCGGAGTCGACGTCGAGGCGCGCCCGCCGGGCAAGAAGGTCAAGCGGTTGTCGCTGCTGTCCGGCGGCGAGCGTTCGCTCACCGCGATCGCGCTGCTGGTGGCGATCTTCCGGGCACGTCCCTCACCGTTCTACGTGCTCGACGAGGTCGAGGCGGCACTCGACGACCGCAACCTGCTGCGCCTCGTCGGACTGCTCACCGAGCTGAAATCGACCTCCCAGCTGATCGTCGTGACGCACCAGAAGCGCACGATGGAGGTTGCCAACGCCCTCTACGGCGTCTCGATGCGCGGCGACGGGATCACCGAGGTGATCAGTCAGCGGCTGCGTGAACCCGAACCGGAGCCCGTCTGATGGTTTTTCTGATCGTCGGCATCGTCGTAGCGGTCCTGCTCGTCGGTGCCGTGCTCGGCCTTGTCCTCGCACCGTCGCGCAGACGTGCCCGCGGCGCCTCGCTCCCGCCGGTGCCGCCGGCCACGATCGACGCACCTGCGCCGGCTGCGCCGGTCCCACCACAGCCGGCGCCGCCCGCGCCGGCTTCGCCGCCAGCCCCGCCCACGGCGCCGCCGGCCGAGCAGGTCGTCGAGGCGCCGCCGCCAGCGGCCCCGCCAGCGGCCCCGCCGCCCACCGTCGAGGTCCCCGAGCCGTCCGCCGGGCGGCTGGTCAGACTCCGGGGCCGGCTCTCCGGCTCGCAGACCACGCTCGGCCGGGGACTGCTCGCCCTGCTCTCGCGCGACGCGATCGACGACGAGGTGTGGGAAGAGCTCGAAGACACCCTGCTCAGCGCCGACGTCGGGCTCGCGGCCACCAACGAGATCGTCGGCGCGTTGCGGGAGCGGGTGCGCATCCAGGGAACCCGTTCCGCCGAGGACGTCCGCGGCATGCTGCGGGAGGTGCTGCTCGCGGTCATCGGTGCGGACACCGACCGTGCACTCCGGACGGCGGCACACGACGGTCGTCCCGCCGTCGTACTGGTGGTCGGCGTGAACGGAACCGGCAAGACCACGACCTGCGGCAAGCTGGCACGCGTCATCGTCGGCGACGGCGGCAGCGTCCTGCTCGGCGCCGCGGACACCTTCCGCGCGGCGGCGGCCGATCAGCTGTCGACCTGGGCCGAACGCGTCGGCGCGTCGGTGGTGCGCGGCCCCGAGGGCGCCGACCCGGCGAGCGTGGCCTTCGACGCGGTGCACGACGGTGCGGAGCGCGGTGTCGACACGGTCGTGATCGACACGGCCGGCCGGCTGCACACCAAGGCCGGCCTGATGGACGAGCTCGGCAAGGTAAAGCGCGTCGTCGAACGGCAGGGCCCGGTCGACGAGGTCCTGCTGGTGCTCGACGCCACGACCGGCCAGAACGGACTCGTGCAAGCCCGGGTGTTCGGCGAAGTGGTCGACGTCACCGGCATCGTGCTCACCAAGCTCGACGGCACGGCGAAGGGCGGCATCGTGATCGCCGTCCAGCGCGAGCTCGGCGTACCGGTGAAGCTCGTCGGGCTCGGCGAGGGCCCCGACGACCTCGCGCCGTTCGATCCGGCGGTGTTCGTGGACGCGATGTTGGGCGCTTGACGGTGCCGGGTCTGTTCGGCGAACCCGTCGCCGTGACCTACGTCGATCCCGACAACAACGAGATCGTCACGAGCTGGGGCACGTCCGTCCTGCCCCGCTGTGGGGAGAACGTGCGCATCGCCGGGGTGCCCTACCTCGTGGAGCGCGTCGGCTACGACCTGCCGAAGGACAAGGTCGAACGAATCTGGATCGTCGTACGACCCGCTTGATCTGAAGCCGTCGTCGCCCCGACGCCGTTCGTAACATCCGCGAAATCGTCTGCGTCGTTCGCTGAAACCTGCCCGCCACAGACTGCTCGTCGACGAAGGGTCGGGCGTCGGGTCATCCTGCCGCGCACTCCGACAACCTGTCGCCGAACGATGGAGGGTTGATGGAAGACGGCTACTACGCCTGGATGATCGTAGCCACCGCGCTCGTGCTCATGATGACGACTCCCGCGCTCGCGTTCTTCTACGGAGGGATGACGCGCACCAAGTCCACGCTCAACATGATGATGATGTCGTTCACCGCGATGGGTGCGGTCGGCATCGCCTTCGTGCTCTGGGGCTGGTCGATGGGCTGGGGCGGCGACGGCATCGGCAACGGCAACGGCAAGCTGATCGCCAGCCCGGCGGACACGTTCGGGTTGCTGCACGTGTCGAGCTCGAACTTCGTGTTCGTTCTCTTCCAGCTCACCTTCGCGGTCATCACGGTGGCCTTGATCTCCGGTTCCATCGCAGACCGGGTGAAGATCTCCTCCTGGATCGTCTTCTCGGTGCTGTGGGTCACGTGCGTGTACGTCGTCGTCGCCCACAACGTCTGGGGCGGCGGCTGGTTCTACTCGCACTTCCCGAACCTCGACTACGCCGGTGGCACCGTCGTTCACATCAACGCCGGCATCGCGGGCGGCGTCCTCGCCCTCGTCATGGGCAAGCGGGTCGGCTGGCCGAAGAACCCCGGCAAGCCCCACAACGTCACGCTGACCATGCTCGGCGCCGGCCTGCTGTGGTTCGGCTGGTACGGGTTCAACGTCGGATCGATCGTGTTCAACGCCGGTGGCAGCGGCAACCCGTGGGACAAGATCGGCAGCTGCAGCGGCGACACGACGTGCCAGTTCATCACCCAGTTCACCCACGAGACCGGCGTCACCTTCATGAACACCACCATCGCGACGATGGCCGCGATGCTGGCCTGGCTGCTGGTGGAGCGGATCCACCGCGGCAAGGCGACCTCGCTCGGGGCGGCTTCCGGGGTGGTCGCCGGGCTGGTGGCGATCACTCCGTCGTGCGGCTCGGTCAACACCCTCGGCGCGCTTGCCGTCGGGGCGATCGCCGGCGCCGTCTGCGCGCTCGCGATCAACCTCAAGTACAAGATCGGGCTGGACGACTCACTCGACGTCGTCGGTGTCCACCTCACCGGGGGCATCATCGGTGCGCTGCTGATCGGGTTCTTCGGCACCGTGAAGTCGCCGCAGGGCATCGACGGGCTGTTCCCCAGCGGGGGCGGTGGGCTGTTCTACGGAGGGAACGCCACCCTGCTCTGGCACCAGTTCCTCGGCGTCCTGTTCACTGTCGTCTGGTGCGGCGTGGTCACGTTGATTCTCGCGCTGCTGATCAAATACACGATCGGCTGGCGGGTCACGTCTGCTGCGGAGGTAGAGGGGATCGACGTGAACGAGCACGGCGAGTCGGCGTACGACTGGGGTGCTGCCGTACCGTCAGGATCGGCCAGCCCCTTGGAGGGCTCGATCTTCGGTCACCGTACGGAGGTGAAGGCGTGAAGCTCGTCACCGCGATCATCAAGCCGTTCAAGCTCGAGGACGTGAAGTCTGCGCTCGAGGCGTTCGGCATCGCCGGCCTCACGGTCAGCGAGGTGCAGGGCTTCGGCCGGCAGAAGGGCCACACCGAGGTATACCGCGGTGCTGAGTACCGGGTCGACTTCGTTCCGAAGATTCGCATCGAGGTCGTCGTCGACGACGGCGACGCCGAAGGCGTCGTGGGCGTGGTCGTGAAGGCGGCGGCCACCGGCGAGATCGGCGACGGCAAGGTGTGGGTCACGCCGGTCGAGCAGATCGTGCGGGTCCGCACCGGCGAGAAGGGCGCCGACGCGCTCTAGCCGTCCGGGTCATGGGATGTGCACGGCGGTGGGCCATAGGCTCGCCGCCGTGCACATCGATGGGGGAGACACCGCCTGGGTGCTCGGCAGCACCGGGCTGGTCCTGTTCATGACGCCGGGTCTGGCGCTGTTCTACGGCGGGATGATCCGCTCGAAGAACGTCCTGGCCATGCTCGTCGCCAACTTCGCGACCATCGCCGTGGTCAGCATCGTGTGGGCGGTGCTCGCCTACTCGCTGGCGTTCGGACCGAGCACCGGAGGCGGATTCCTCGGAACGCTTCATTTCGCCGGGCTCGGCCACGCCAACGAGCAGGTGCCCGGCTTGCACCTGACGGTCCCGCCGCTGGCGTTCGCCGCCTTCCAGATGATGTTCGCGGTCATCACCGCCGCGTTGCTCACCGGGACGGTCGCCGAGCGCGCGAAGTTCGGCGGGTTCATGGTCTTCGCCGCGATCTGGGTGGTGGTGGTCTACGCGCCGATCGCACACTGGGTGTTCTCGCCGCACGGCTGGCTGGCGCAGCGCGGCGTCCTCGACTTCGCCGGCGGCAACGTCGTCGAGATCGACTCCGGCGCCTCCGCGCTGGCACTCGCCCTCGTCATCGGGCGTCGCCACGGGTGGCCCAAGGAGCTGGTCGCCCCGCACTCTTTGCCGTTGACGATGCTGGGTGCGGGAATCCTGTGGTTCGGCTGGTTCGGGTTCAACGCGGGCTCGGCGCTGTCCTCGGGCGCACTCGCCTCGCAGGCGCTGGTCGGCACTCAGCTCGCCGCCTGTGCGGGCCTGCTCGCCTGGTGCGGGCTCGAGAAAGCGCGAACCGGCCACGCCACGACCCTCGGCGCAGCGTCAGGGGCGGTCGCCGGGCTGGTCGCGATCACGCCGGCGGCGGGCTACGTGAACAGCATGGCGGCGTTGGTCATCGGCGCCGCGGGTGGTGTCGTCGCGCTGTTCGCCGTCAACCTGAAGCATCGAGGCGGCTACGACGACGCGCTCGACGTCGTGGGCGTCCACGGCGCGGCGGGCGTCGTCGGCACCGTGCTCGTGGGTGTCTTTGCCAGTCGGGTCGTCAATCCCGCGATCCGCTACGACGGCCTCATCGACGGCGGCAGCGCTCACCTGCTCGGGGTGCAGTCGCTGGCGGTCCTGGTCACGATCGCCTGGGCGTTCACGATGACCGGCATCGTCGCCACGCTCGTCCAGCGCACCATCGGGTTGCGGGTGAGCGAGTCCGACGAGCTCGAAGGGCTCGACACCACGATCCACGCCGAGTCGGCGTACGAGTTCGGCAACGCGCGCGCGGTACGGATCGGGCACTAGCGGCAGATGCCCGACGACGCCGCTGGCGAGCTCCGCGAGGCGCGAGCCGCCGTCCTCGCCGTCGCCGGCCTGCCCGGGGCACAGCTGCGGGAGGCGCTGACCGCGGCGGCGGACGCCTGGTTCGCGGCGCGGCTCGCCGACACCGCCGGTGTGGCTGTCGTGGCGGTCGGCGGGTACGGCCGGCGCGAGCTGGCGCCCGGCAGTGACCTCGACGTGGTCCTGGTGCATGCCGACGGGCTCGACGTCGCCGAGCTCGCGAACTCGCTGTGGTACCCGATCTGGGATGCCGGCGTCGGACTGGACCATTCCGTGCGCACCGTCGGTGAAGCGGTGTCCGTGGCCCGCGAGGACCTCAAGGCCGCGATGGGACTGCTCGACGCCCGACACGTGAGCGGCGACGCCACGCTGACGGCGTCGGTGCGCGAGCAGGTCTACGCCGCATGGCGCAAGGAGTCCCGCCGGCGGCTACCGGAGCTGCTCGACGCGGTTGCCGAACGAGCCGCGCGCATGGGGGAGCTGGCCTTCCTTCTCGAGCCCGACCTCAAGGAGTGCCGGGGCGGCATCCGAGACGTGCACGCGATCACCGCGATCGCCTCCGCGTGGGTGGCCGACGCGCCCGGTCCCGCGGTTCGCGAGGCCTACGCCTGGCTCCAGGACGTCCGATGTGAGCTGCACCGTCGGTCGGCGAGGGGAAACGACCGGCTCGTCGCCCAGGAGCGGATCCCGGTGGCGAAGGCGCTCGGGGTCGACGACCCGGATCACCTCATGCGGCAGGTGTTCGAGGCAGGCCGGACCATCGCCTACGCCCTGGACCACGCCTGCCGGCGGGCCGACGTCGCAAGCCGGCCGGCGCGCCGCTGGAGCCGGCGCGGCTCGGCGCCGGCGCGCCGCCCGTTGGCGGACGGCGTGGTCGAGCAGGAAGGCGAAGTCCACCTGGCGCGCGATGCCGACCTCAGCCGTGACCCGGTGCTGGCGCTGCGGGTCGCCGCTGCCGCGGCACAGGCGAACCTGCCGATCGCGGCGAGCGTCGCATCCCGGCTGGCCGCCGAGTCAGCGGCACTACCGCAGCCGTGGCCGCCGCAGGCGCGTGACGCTTTCGTTGCGATCCTCGGTGCCGGCCGGCCGGCGGTCGGGGTCTTCGAGACCCTCGATCAGACCGGGATGCTCGTGCGGCTGATCCCGGAGTGGGACGCGGTGCGGTGCAAGCCGCAGCACAACGCGGTGCACCGCTTCACCGTTGATCGCCACCTGATCGAGACCGCCGTCGAGGCGTCGGCGCTGACCCGTCGCGTCGCCCGGCCTGATCTCCTGCTGCTCGGCGCGCTGTTCCACGACATCGGAAAGGGTTTCCCGGGGGACCACACCGACGCCGGCGTGGCACGCGTGCCCGAGATCGCTCGGCGAATCGGGCTCTCCGAGGACGACGCCGCAACCGTGACCGCGCTCGTCCACCACCATCTGCTGCTGCCGGACACCGCGACCCGGCGTGACCTCGCCGACCCGGCCACGATCGACATCGTCACCCGGGCGGTGGGGGACGTGGCGACCCTCGAGCTGCTGCACGCGCTCACCGTCGCTGACGCCGCGGCCACCGGGCCTGCCGCGTGGAGCGACTGGAAGGCAGGGCTGGTCAGCGAGCTGGTACGGCGTGCCGCGGCGGCCGTCGCCGGAGAGCACGTCGCGGAGTTCGAGACGATCACCGCCGAGCAGCGAGCACTCGCGGAGGCCGGTGAGCTGGCGGTCTCGCTGCACGGGTCCGCCCTGACCGTCGTCGCGCCCGACCGCCCCGGCCTGATGGCTCGCTGGGCGGGTGTCGTCGCGTTGCACCGCCTCACGGTGCGATCCGCGACGGCCACGTTCGCCGCGACTCCGGCCGGCCGGATGGCGATCACGACCCTCGAGGTCGCCCCGAAGTTCGGCGCCATCCCCGACGTCGACGCGCTCGCGGCCGACGTCCGCCGGGCCTACGACGACACCCTGCCGCTGGACGCCCGGTTGGCGGAGCGGGAGCGGACGTATGCCAGCGATGCCGTTCCGGCCGCGCCGCCGATGGTGCTGTGGTTCGACGACGAGTCTCATCACTCGACCATCGTGGAAGTGCGAACCCATGACTCGGAAGGCTTGCTGCATCGGCTGACCAAGACCCTCGCGGCCGAAGGCCTCGACGTCCGCTCCGCACGGATCCAGACTCTCGGGGCCGAGGTCGTCGACGCGTTCTATGTCGTCGACTCGGCCGGCCGCAGCATCGACGACGAGGAACGACGAGCCGCGATCGACGCGGCCCTCATCGCGGTCTGCTAGCTGGTGGCGAGCTCCACGGCAACCAGCGGCAGCATCACGACATCACTCGCGCAGAACGCGACAGCAGCTCCGACGGAGTCCGGCTCCACCTCCCCGACAGTGCTGACGATCCGGTGGCGCACTGCATCCGGCAGGCTCAGCAGGGCGTGGTGATCGCCGACCTCGACCACCACCCCACGGCGTCTGGCACCCATGTCGGGAGTCACCGCGCGCACGGCAGCCTGCCGGTCCTCGCTCGCGCCGATCGCCACGAGGACGTCGATCGGCCCGAGTCGCTGCTCGGCGTGGGGCAGGACTCGCCCCCACACCTCGGCAGCGTGTGGATCCGCCACGACGCCGAACACGGCGACCTCGTTCGCTTCCGCGGAGGCCACCGCGTCGTCGACCGTTGCGCGGCTCGCCCCGACCACAGCCAGCGCCATCCCGCTGGCGGCCAGCGCGGCGACGACCGCGGGCACCACCTCGCCCTCGCCGCTGACGACGGCGACTCGACCGGCCAGATCGGGGTAGCGCGCCCGCCACGCCGGGACGCCGACCTCACTCGTCACACCGGCATTGTGCGTCGTACGGTTCGGCCCATGAGCAACCCGCCTCGTAACCTGCTCGACGCGTTCCTCGCAACGACGGCCCGCCAGCCCGAGGCCGTGGCGGTTCGCGAGCTGCACGGCGAGCAGATGACCTGGTCGGAGTACGCCGACCGGGTCGCGCACTTTGCGGGAGGGCTGACCGCGCTCGGCGTCGAGCCGGGCGACCGCGTCGTGCTGATGTTGCACAACCGGCTCGAGTTCCACGTGGCCGACGTCGCCGTCGTCGCCGCGGGGGCGACTCCCATCTCGATCTACAACTCCTCCTCGCCCGAGCAGATCGGCTACCTCGTCAACCACTCGAAGGCGCGGGTCGCGTTGGTGGAGAGCGGGGACTTCGCCGACCGGGTGCTCGCCGCTGCCGGCGAGTGTCCTGCCCTGAAGTCGGTCGTCGTGCTCGGCGACGCACCGAGCGGGACCATCGACTGGTCGCAGATCGCAGCAGGCGACCCGATCGACCTGCCGGCTGCCGCCGAGCGGATCGATCCGGCTTCGCTACTCACCGTGATCTACACCTCGGGTACGACGGGTCCGCCGAAAGGCGTGATGCTCAGCCACACCAACGTCATCGCCGCAGGAAGCGTGCTGCGCCACTTCACCGGGCGCGACACCGACGACGGGCGTCGGCTGATCTCCTACCTGCCGATGGCGCACATCGCCGAGCGCATGGTGTCGCACTACACCCATCTCCTTCGCGGCGGTGAGGTCGTGCCGATGGCCGACCTCAACCAGCTGCCGGCCTACCTCGTCGCGGTGCACCCCGGATCGCTGTTCGGCCCGCCGCGGGTGTGGGAGAAGCTCGTCGCCGGCATCAAGGCGCAGGTGGCCGCTCGCGACGCGCAGACGCAGGCGAGCTTCGCCGACGCGTTGCGGATCGGCCGCGAGGTGCAGCAGCTGCGAGCCCGCGGCGAGGCGCTGCCCGCCGAGCTCGCCGAGACCTGGGAGTTCGTGGACGCGATGGCGTTCGCGCCGATTCGCGAGGCGGTGGGCCTCGACCAGGTCGAGTTCGTCTTCTCGGGCGCGGCGCCGGTACCGGTGGAGGTGATCGACTTCCTGCGCGACATCGGGCTGCCGATGAGCGAGGTCTACGGCATGAGCGAGAACTGCGGCGGCATGACCTGGGACCCGTTTCTGGTCAAGCCGGGAACTGTTGGCCGGGCGTACCCGGGGATCGAAGTGGTGACCGCCGACGACGGCGAGGTGCTCTGTCGCGGCCCGATCGTCTTCAGCGGCTACCTGGACGACCCCGAACGCACGGCGGAGGCGCTCGACGACGACGGGTGGCTGCACACCGGGGACATCGGCGAGTTCGACGAGGACGGGTATCTCAAGATTGTCGATCGCAAGAAGGAGCTGATCATCACGGCGGGCGGCAAGAACGTCTCGCCGGCCAACGTGGAGGCCGTCCTGAAGACGGTCCCGCTGGTCGGGCAGGCGATGGCGGTCGGCGACGCTGCGCCATATCTCGTCGCGCTGCTCACGTTGGACCCGGATGCCGTCGCGGCGCGGTTCCCGGGGCGCTCGCTTGCGGACCTGGCCACGGACCCTGAGGTGCTTCAAGAGATCGCCGACGGGGTCGCGGTGGCAAACGAACGGCTGTCCCGGGTCGAGCGGCCTCGGCGGGTCGCCGTACTCGCCGAGGAATGGCTGCCCGACTCGGACGTGCTGACGCCGACCATGAAGCTCAAACGACGCGGTGTGATGAACCGCTACCGGTCACTCGTCGAGGAGCTGTACGCCGGTGGCGGCGTCGAGATCAGCGCGGCCCCCGAGGTCGCGACCGCCACGTAGCCTGGCTCTGCGATGTTCGACACCCTCTCCGACCGGCTCGAGTCGGTCTTCACCTCCCTGCGGGGCAAAGGTCGGCTCTCCGAGGCCGACATCGACGAGACCGCGCGCGAGATCCGGATCGCGTTGCTCGAAGCCGACGTGGCGCTGCCCGTCGTCAAGGAGTTCATCGCAGCCGTCAAAGAACGGTCGCGCGGCGCGGCGGTCAGCCAGGCGCTCAACCCGGCGCAGCAGGTCATCAAGATCGTCAACGAGGAGCTCGTCGCGATCCTCGGTGGCGAGACCCGGACGCTGAACCTGGCCAAGACCCCGCCGACCGTGCTGATGCTTGCCGGTCTGCAGGGCGCCGGCAAGACGACCCTCGCCGGCAAGCTGGGCCGCTGGCTCAAGCAGCAGCGCCACGCGCCGTTGCTGGTCGCCGCGGACCTTCAGCGCCCGAACGCCGTCGACCAGCTCAAGGTCGTCGGCACCCAGGCCGGCGTCGATGTCTTCGCGCCGGAACCGGGCAACGGCATCGGTGATCCGGTCGCGGTCGCGACGGCCGCCGTCGAGCACGCCCGCCGCATGGGCCACGACATCGTCGTCGTCGACACCGCCGGGCGGCTGGGCATCGACGTCGAGATGATGGCGCAGGCCGCGGCAATCCGCGACGCGGTGCAGCCGGACGAGACGCTGTTCGTCGTCGACGCGATGATCGGCCAGGACGCGGTGACGACGGCCGAGGCGTTCCGAGACGGCGTCGGGTTCACCGGCGTCGTGCTCACCAAGCTCGACGGGGACGCCCGGGGCGGCGCGGCGCTGTCGGTCGCCAACGTCACCGGTCGCCCGATCATGTTCGCCTCGACCGGCGAGAAGCTCGACGACTTCGACGTCTTCCATCCCGAGCGGATGGCCTCGCGCATCCTGGGCATGGGCGACGTGCTCACCCTCATCGAGCAGGCCGAGCGCACGTTCGAGGCCGACGAGGCCGAGCGCATGGCCGAGAAGATGCTCGGCGGGGGCGAGCTGACCCTCGAGGACTTCCTCGAGCAGATGCAGATGGTGCGGCGGATGGGTCCCATCGGCAACCTGCTCGGCATGCTGCCCGGGATGGGGCAGATGAAAGAGGCGATCTCCCAGATCGACGACCGCGACCTCGACCGCATCACGGCGATCATCCGCTCGATGACCCCGGCGGAGCGTCAGGACCCGAAGATCCTCAACGGCTCGCGCCGGCTGCGGATCGCCCGCGGCTCCGGCACCACCGTCACGGAGGTCAACCGGCTTGTCGAGCGGTTCTTCGAGGCCCGCAAGATGATGAAGCAGATGGCCGGAGGCCTGCCCGGCATGCGGCGGCCGTCCAACCGGAAGAGCGCGAAGGGCAAGAAGGGCAACTCGAAGCGTGGGCGTACGTCGGTGCGCGGTGGTGGACTCCCGCCGAACCTGGCCCTGCCGCCCGGGCTGAAGCTCCCGCCGGGCCTGTCCCCGGACCTGTCGAACCTGAAGCTGCCCAACTCCGAGTGAACTGGCCGGGCTTCCAGGCCGATATCCCTGCCATGGACCGGTGCAGCAGCTGCGGCGCGACGCTCGCGCCTGCCGCGACCTGGTGCACCCAGTGCTACGCGGTGCGGGGGCACGTCAACGCCCCGGCGGCGGCAAGCGTGGTGCCAGGGGCGGTGGCACCGGCGTACGGCGGGGACCAGAGCGGCTACTCGATCATGTCCGGCGAGCGCCGGCAGGCGGCGTCGCGGCCGATGATGCCGATGGTCAAGACGCGCTGGCGCAAGACCCCGACGACGTTCGGCCCGGTCGGCCGGGTCGCCTGGACCGTCTTTCTCGTCGTGATGCTCGCCCCGATGATCGTCGGCACCGCGGTCGGCATCATTCCGTGCGTCGTCGGGCTCGGGATCTGGATCTTCATCATCATGCCGTGGGCGCTGCGCGACATCTGGAAGGCAGGTCAGCTCCCGGCCGGGTAGACTCCACCGGCGCGGCGCGTGTGACGTGCCCGAGACCTCGGCTTGGCGTCCAAGTCGCTGAATCGCAAGCTTTTGGAGAGCATCACCCCGTGGCAACCAAGATCAGGCTCATGCGGCTCGGCAAGATCCGTGCGCCGTACTACCGCATCGTCGTCGCCGACTCGCGTACCAAGCGCGATGGACGCGTCATCGAGACGATCGGCAAGTACCACCCGAAGGCCGACCCCTCCTTCATCGAGGTTGACTCCGACCGCGCCCGCTACTGGCTG
This sequence comes from Mycobacteriales bacterium, assembly GCA_035550055.1. Classification (NCBI taxonomy): domain Bacteria; kingdom Bacillati; phylum Actinomycetota; class Actinomycetes; order Mycobacteriales; species Mycobacteriales bacterium. The sequence continues at coordinate 53,560 of DASZRO010000120.1, forward strand.
TCCGTCGGCGCCCAGCCGACCGAGCCGGTAGCAGCCATCCTCAAGCTCACCGGCGACTGGCAGGCACACAAGGGTCTGCCGGCTCCGACCGAGGGCGTCCGCACCGCCTCGCCGAAGGCCGACCGCAAGGCGGCCTTCGAGGCAGCCGCGAAGGAGACCCACGACGAGGCGCCGGCCAAGAAGGCGCCAGCCAAGAAGGCGGCCGCCAAGAAGGCCGAGGCTGAGCCGGACGCGCCCGTCGAGGCGCCGGCGGCGCAGGCCGCGGCCGACGAGACGCCTGCCGACCACGCCACTGAGCCGGAGACGCCTGCGGCTGAGGCCGAGACGCCTGCGGCCGAGCCCGAGGCGCCTGCGGCTGAGGCCGAGACGCCTGCGGCTGAGCCCGAGGCGCCGGCCGACGAAGCGCCGGCTGCGGAGTAATGCTCACCGAGGCGCTCGACCACCTGGTCCGCGGGATCGTCGACCACCCGGACGACGTCCACGTCGACCTTCGCGAGCGCAGGGGCGGCAGCGTGCTGGAGGTCCGGGTGCATCCGGACGATCTCGGCAAGGTGATCGGCCGGGCCGGGCGCACCGCGAAGGCGTTGCGCGCGGTCATGAGCGCCCTCGGCGGCAAGGGCGTACGCGTCGACCTCGTCGACTAGGCGACGGGTTCCCCGCGCGGATGCAGCTCGTCGTCGGCCGGATCGTCAAGGCTCACGGCATCGCCGGCGAGGTGGCGGTCGAGGTTCGCACGGACGACCCTGAGCATCGTTTCGCGCCCGGTTCGTCGCTCGACACCGACCCGAGCGAGCGCGGCCCGCTGGTCGTGGTGCGCTCGCGATGGCATTCCGGCCGGCTGCTCGTGACGTTGCGAGACGTGACCGACCGCAACCTCGCCGAAGCGCTTCGCGGCACCGTGCTCGTCGCGGACTCGCAGAGCAGTCTCGCCGTCGACGACGCCGACGACTACTGGGACCACGACCTGGTCGGTCTTCGTGCCCATACCGTTGCCGGCCTCGAGCTCGGCGACGTCTGCGACGTGCTCCACCCGCCCGGCCCGCCGGTCCTGGTGATCGCACGGCCGGAGGCAGGCGAGGTCCTGGTGCCGTTCGTCCGGGAGCTCGTCCCCACGGTGGACCTGGTGGCCCGGCGGGTGCTGATCGACCCGCCAGAAGGCCTGCTCGACCTCTGATGCGCATCGACCTCGTCACGATCTTCCCGGACTACTTCGCCGCGCTGTCGGTGTCGCTGCTCGGCAAGGCGCACGAACGGGGCGATGTCGACCTGCGCGTCCACGACCTGCGTGAGCACACCGACGACGTCCACCGCACGGTCGACGACACCCCGTACGGCGGCGGCCCGGGCATGCTGATGCGCCCCGAACCGTGGGGACGCACGCTCGACGCCTTGCTCGCAGACGCCTTGCCTGCCGACGCCTCGCCGCCGGCCCGACCGCTGCTGGTCCTGCCGAACCCGGCCGGCGAGGTCTTCACGCAGCACATGGCGCAGGAATGGACCCAGCGGCCCTGGCTGATCATCGGCTGCGGCCGCTACGAGGGGATCGACGCGCGGGTCGCGATCGACGCCGCGAGCCGGATGGACGTCGCCGAGGTCTCGATCGGCGACTACGTGCTCGCCGGCGGCGAAGCCGCCGCGCTGGTGATGGTCGAGGCGGTGGTCCGGCTGCTTCCCGGCTTCATGGGCAACCCGGCGTCGGCGCTCGACGACTCCTTCGCCGGTGACCGCACGCTCGAGGCGCCGTCGTACACCCGGCCCGCGGTCTGGCGCGGTCTGGAAGTGCCGGAGGTGCTGAGGTCGGGCGACCACGCCGCCATCGCGCGGTGGCGTGAGGAGCAGTCGCGCGAGCTCACCGAGCGCCGCCGCCCCGACCTGCTGAACTAGCTGCACTCCTGGCCGAGGATTACCCCCTCGGAGGGTCGCTGTGGCAAAGTGGATGGACCGCCTGACCCGACCGCGCCGTTTTGCGCGTGTCTTTCGAACGAGGAATCGACCACCATGCAGACGCTCGACGCGATCGACGCCGCTTCGCTGCGCAGCGACATCCCGGCCTTCCGCCCCGGCGACACCGTCAAGGTCCACGTCCGGGTCGTCGAGGGCAACCGGACGCGCGTCCAGGTGTTCCAGGGTGTCGTCATCCGCCGCCACGGCGGTGGCGTGCGGGAGACCTTCACGGTGCGGAAGGTGAGCTTCGGCGTGGGCGTCGAGCGGACCTTCCCGGTCCACTCTCCGATCGTCGATCACCTCGAGGTCGTCACCCGCGGTGACGTCCGCCGCGCGAAGCTGTACTACCTGCGTGACCTCCGCGGGAAGAAGGCCAAGATCAAGGAGCGTCGCGACGCCATTTCGGCGAGCTGACCGCCGGCCTCGTGACCGAGCCCGACAACCCCGAAACGCATCCCGAGCCCGCCACCGACGAGGGCTCCGACCGGCCCGGCTCGGAACACGGCTCGTTCTGGCGTGAGCTGCCGTTCCTCGTACTGATCGCGCTGGTTCTCGCGCTGCTGATCAAGACCTTCCTGGTTCAGGCGTTCTACATCCCGTCGGCGTCGATGGAGAACACGCTGCAAGGTGGCGGTGACTTCGCCAACTCGGCGGCGACCGGCAAGCACCCCTACGACCGGGTGCTGGTCAACAAGCTCGTCTACGACTTCCGGTCTCCGCGTCGTGGCGAGATCGTGGTGTTCAAGAAGCCGCCCGGCTGGCCGAACGAGTCGAACTTCACGACCCCTAGCAACCCGGTGCTGCACTTCTTCCACGACATCGGCTCGGCGATCGGCATCGCGCCCTCCGGGGGCAGCGACTTCATCAAGCGGGTCATCGGCGTCGGGGGCGACACGATCTCCTGTGAGAACGACGTGCTCTCGGTCAACGGTCACGTGTTGCACGAGCCCTACCTCTACCCCGGCTCGCACCCGTGCTCAGCCGGCAACTTCGACAACCGGACGAAGGTCGTGCCCAAGGGCGAGCTGTTCGTCATGGGCGATCACCGTGACGACTCCGACGACTCCCGAGTCAACGGGTTCGTGCCGGACAAGGACGTCATCGGCCGTGCGTTTGTCGTGATCTGGCCGATCTCGGACTGGAAGACCCTGCCGATCCCGTCGACGTTCAAGCAGGCCGGTCTCGCGGCGGCCGGCTCCCCGGCCGCGCCGCTCGTCGGCGCCGCCGCGATCGTGGCGCCGGTCGGCCTGTGGCGCAAGCGACGCCGACGCCGGCGCGACGCCCGATAGGCCCGCGTACTCTCACGCTTGATGGGCGTGGCAGGGCAGACCGTACGGCGAGACGCCGGGATCTACGGGTACGAGCGGGCGCTGGCCCGGCGCGGCCTGACCCCGGTCGCCGGCGCGGACGAGGCGGGCCGCGGGGCGTGCGCCGGCCCGCTGGTCGTCGCCGCCGCGGTGCTCAAGCCGGGCAAGTCGGGTGAGATCCCGGGTCTTGCCGACTCCAAGCTGCTGACCCCGCTCGCCCGCGAGCGCGTCTACGCGCAGGTCGTCCGTCGCGCGGCGGCGTACTCGATCGTCGTGATTCCGGCGGCCGAGGTCGACCGAATCGGCCTGCACGTCTGCAACGTGATGGGGATGCGCCGGGCGCTGGCAGCCCTGTCCGTGCGGCCCGGGTACGTGCTCACCGACGGCTTCCCGGTACCCGGGCTCGACGTACCCGGACTCGCGGTCTGGAAAGGCGACCGGGTCGCCGCCTGCATCGCCGCCGCCTCGGTCCTGGCCAAGGTCACCCGCGACCGCATGATGACGGCGCTGCACGAGCAGTGGCCGCACTACGAGTTCGCCAGCCACAAGGGGTACGTCACGCCGGAGCATCAGCAGGCGCTCGCGATGCACGGGCCGTGCCCCGAGCATCGCCGGTCCTACGTCAACGTGCGCAATGCCGAAGCCCGTGACGATCAGGAAGAATGGGTGTCGTGAGCGCGGAGGACCTCGAGAAGTACGAGACGGAGATGGAGCTCCAGCTCTACCGGGAGTACCGCGACGTGGTCCGGCTGTTCCGGTTCGTCGTCGAGACCGAGCGCCGCTTCTACCTCACCAACGACGTCCAGGTGATCCAGCACGACCAGTCTGGCGAGACCTATTTCGAGGCGGTCATGCAGGACGCCTGGGTCTGGGACATGTACCGGCCCGCCCGGTTCGTTCGCAACGTCCGCGTCCTCACGTTCAAGGACGTGAACGTCGAAGAGCTGGCGCCGGCCGACCTCGAGATTCCCGAGGACCACTAGCACTTTTCCCACAGCCCCGCGTCGTGAGGCTGATCTGCACAGGCAGTCGCGCCGCGGGCCGGCCTTGTCAGCGGGCCTGCCGAGTTTGGCCCGATGCACACCAAGGACCAACTCGGCATCGACGGCGAGAACTACGCGGCTGCCTATCTCGTCGCTTCAGGCCATCACATCGTCACTCGCAACTGGCGCTGCTGCGAGGGTGAGATCGACATCCTCGCGATGGACGGGGACACCCTCGTCGTCGTCGAGGTGAAGACGAGAACCTCAACTGCCTACGGGCTGCCGCTGGAGGCGGTCACCTGGCGCAAGGCGGAGAAGCTCCGCGCGCTCGCCGCCAGATATCTCCGCGAGGCCGGCCATCACGGTCCGCTGCGCTTCGACGTGATCAGCATCGTCATGCCGAAAGCCGGTCGGCCCGAGCTCCAGCACGTCCGGGCGGCGTTCTGATGGGGCTCGGGTGCACGCGCTCGATCGTGCTCAGCGGGCTGACCGCGCACGCCGTCACGGTGGAGGCGAACGTCCGGGAAGGGCTGCCCGGTACGGCGTGGACCGGCCTGCCGGACACCGCGGTGCGCGAGTCCGGCGAGCGAGTCAGGTCGGCGATCACGGTGAGCCGCGAGCCATGGCCCACGACGAAGATCACGATCGGCCTGCTGCCGGCGTCGCTGCGAAAGAGCGGCAGCCATTTCGACCTAGCCGTCGCGCTCGCCGTGCTGGCTGCGCAACGCGCCCTCGACCCGGCTGCCGTGCGCGACCTCGTCGTCCTCGGTGAGCTCGGGCTCGACGGCCGGGTCCACCCGGTCAACGGCGTGCTGCCGGCGGTGATCGGCGCGGCGAGGCTGGGTCACACCCGGGTCGTCGTACCCCACGGCAACGCCCGGGAGGCGGCGTTGGTGCCCGGCATCGAGGTCTGTGCCGTGCGGTCGCTCGGCGAGCTGTGCGCCTGGCTGCGCGGTGAGCTGGTCGAGCTCGACGACAGCCTGGCGCCGGTCCCGGACGACGCCGACGCGTGCCCCGACATGACCGACGTCGTCGGCCAGGAAGAGGCCCGTCACGCCGCGGAGATCGCCGCCGCCGGAGGGCACCATCTCCTGCTCACCGGTCCGCCGGGCGTCGGCAAGACGATGCTTGCCGAGCGGCTGCCCGGGCTGCTGCCCGACCTCGTCGGCGACGAGGCGCTCGAGGTCACCTCGATCCACTCGCTGCTCGGCCGGTTGCCTGCAGGGCGGCCGCTGTTGGTCAAGCCGCCCTTCTGCGCGCCGCACCACTCCGCGACGGTCGCGGCTCTCATCGGCGGCGGGACCGGCGTCCCGACTCCGGGCACCATCTCGCTGGCCCATCGCGGCGTGCTGTTCCTCGACGAGGCCCCGGAGTTCGAACGCCGTGCCCTCGACGCGCTTCGGCAGCCACTGGAGTCCGGAGTCGTGCGGATCCACCGTGCCGGTGGAGCGGCGACGTATCCGGCACGCTTCCAGCTCGTGCTTGCGGCCAACCCGTGCCCGTGTGCGCGCGGCGGCCGATCCACCGACGTCGCCTCGTGTCGCTGCAGCTCGAGCCAGCTACGGGCCTACCGCAACCGGCTGTCGGGCCCGCTGCTCGACCGCATCGACTTGCGCGCCCGGCTGGAGCCGGTCAGTCGTGCGGTGCTCGCCGCGGGGGCGGCGGGCGAGCCGACCGCGTCGGTCCGGGAGCGAGTGCTCGCTGCCCGCGACCGCACCGCTCGTCGCCTCGCGGGCACCCCGTGGACCACCAACGCGGAGGTGCCTGGCCCGCAGCTGCGCCGTCACTGGCCGATCCCGCCGGCAGCGCTGAGCTCGCTGTCGGCCGATCTCGATCGCGGCGAGCTCTCGACGCGGGGCGTCGATCGCGTGATGAAGGTGGCCTGGACGCTCGCCGACCTCGCCGGCCGCGACCAGCCGACCAAGGACGACGTCGACCGGGCGTTCGCACTGCGCATCATCGGCGAGACCAGCACCCTGGCGAGGACCGCATGATCAGCGACGGCGAACGCGCGGCGCGAGCGCTGCTCTTGCGCGCCGCGGAGCCGGGCTGCCGACCGCTGCTTCGCCATGTGGGCGCAGTCGGCCCCGAGACCGCGGTCGCCGACATCAGGCGCGGCCTGCGGTTCGGCGACGGTGACGTGGCGGGCTACGCCTCCCGCATCGCCGGTGTCGACGCTGACCAGGAGCTGGCGGCCGCGGCCAACCTGGGCGCCCGGCTGGTCTGCCCGGGCGACGAGGAGTGGCCCATCGGCCTCGACGACCTGGCGGGGCTCGGCGCGGAGTGCCTCGGGCTGTGGGTGCGCGGTGGCGGGTCGCTGGCCGATCTGTGTGACCGTGCCGTCGCGATCGTCGGCACGCGGGCGCCGACCGACTACGGCGTCGGCATCGCCCGGTCGCTGGCCGCCGGCCTGGCCGAGCACGGGTGGACCGTCGTGTCCGGGCTCGCGCTGGGCATCGACGCCGCCGCCCACCGCGGCGCGCTGGCGGCCGGCGGGACCACGGTCGGCGTGCTCGCCTGCGGCGTCGACGTCGTCTACCCGAAAGCACACCATGAGCTGGCGCAGGCCTGCGTCACAGCCGGTGCACTGGTCAGCGAGCAACCACTCGGCTCGGCGCCGCACCGCGCGAGGTTCCTCGTCCGCAACCGGCTGATCGCCGCGTTGTCGGCGGGGACGGTCGTGGTCGAAGCCGCACCGCGAAGCGGTGCGCGCTCGACCGCCCGGCATGCCGGAGAGCTGTTCCGCCACGTCATGGCGGTGCCCGGTCCGGTCACCGCGGTCACCTCGGCCGGCTGTCACCAGCTGCTGCGCGACCGCCCGGACACCGTGCTGGTCACGAAGGTCGACGAGATCCTCGAGCAGGTCGGCCCGCTCGGCCAGTTCGCCGAGCGGGTCAGCGGGCCGGTCCGGCGCCGGGACCTGCTCGGCCCCGTGGTGAGCCGGGTGTTCGAAGCGGTTCCCGTGACGCGGGCCGCACCCACCGAGCGGATAGCCGCCGTCGCCGGCCTGCGGGTGGAGGCGGTCGCGGCGGCGCTGGCGGCGCTGGCGGTCGCAGGCCTCACGGTGGAGTCCGCGGCCGGCTGGCGGATGACCTCGCTCGGTCGCGACGAGCGGTTCGCCGACGCCGCGGGAGGGGTGCACGAGCTGCCACTCGGGTGGTGGTGAGCGTGGCGACTTGACGCGCGGGGACGACAGGCACAGCGTGAGGCCGTGTCACGCGGCGCTGAGGCGGTCGAGGAGTGCGAGCTCGCCGGTGAGCTCGCCGACGCCCGTGCCCGCTATCTCGAGCACCTGACCTTCGAGCGCGGTCTCTCGCCGCACACCGTGCGCGCCTACGCCGTCGATCTCGACAGCCTGCTCCGCCACGCCGGTCGCATGCGGTGCCAGACCGTTGCGGCGATCGACGTCGGCGTGCTCCGGTCCTGGCTCGCGCAGCTGCACACCATGGGCAAGAGCCGCGCGACCCTCGCGCGGCGGGCGTCGTCGGCGCGGATGTTCACCGCTTGGGCCTGCCGGGACGGGTTGGCCGACGTCGACGCGGGCGCTCGGCTGGCCACCCCGCGAGCCGCCCGCAAGCTGCCCGAAGTGTTGCGGGTCGACCAGGCCGCCGAGGTCATGTCGGCGGCCGGTGAGGACCGCTCGCCCGTCGGGCTGCGTGACGCGGCGATCGTCGAGCTGCTCTACGCCACCGGTGCCCGGGTGAGCGAGCTGTGCGGCGCCGACATCGACGATTGGGACCGCGACCGGCAGACCTTGCGCGTGTTCGGCAAGGGCGCGAAGGAACGGACCGTGCCGCTGGGGGTTCCCGCCGCCCGGGCGGTCGCTGCTTGGCTGTCGGCGGGCCGTCCCGCGCTTGCCGACGCCGACAGCCCGCCGGCGCTGTTGCTCGGCGTTCGTGGCGGCAGGCTCGATCCGCGCACCGCTCGCCGCGTGGTGCATCAGCGCGTCGGCGCGGTGGCCGGGCTGGCCGATCTCGGGCCGCACGGCCTGCGCCACACCGCCGCGACGCATCTGCTGGAAGGTGGCGCTGACCTGAGAAGCGTTCAGGAGCTGCTCGGTCACGCTACGCTCGCAACGACTCAGATCTATACCCACGTGTCGATCGAACGGCTGAGAAGGACTTATGAGTCCGCGCACCCCAGAGCGTGACAAGATCGCGCTCGAGGACGACGAGGCGAAGCAGGACGCGCCGGCCGTCGACGCAGCGCTGGCCGAGCTCTGGCGTGACTTCAAGGCCACCGGCGACCAGGCGTTGCGGGAACGGCTGATCCTGCACTACTCGCCGCTGGTGAAGTACGTCGCGGGCCGGGTCGGGGTGGGCCTGCCGCCGAACATCGAACAAGCCGACCTGGTGTCCTACGGCATCTTCGGCCTCATCGACGCGATCGAGAAGTTCGACATCAGCCGAGCCATCAAGTTCGAGACCTACGCGATCAGCCGGATCAAGGGCGCGATCATCGACGAGCTGCGGGCGATCGACTGGATCCCGCGCTCGGTCCGCTACAAGGCACGCGAGGTGGAGAAGGCCTACGCCGCGCTCGAGTCGCGGCTGCACCGCACGCCCACCGAGGCCGAGGTCGCCGGGGAGCTCGGGATCGCCCTCGACGAGCTGCACGCGATCTTCTCGCAGGTGTCCTTCGTCAACGTGATCGCGCTCGACGAGCTGCTCAACGTCGGTGGCGAGCGCGGCGACAAGCTCTCGCTGGTCGACACCCTGGAAGACACCAAGGCCGAGGACCCGGTGGCGGTCTTCGAGACCGAGGAGACGAAGTATCTCCTCGCGCGAGCCATCAACACGCTGCCCGAGCGCGAGAAGATCGTGGTGACGCTGTACTACTACGAAGGTCTCACCCTCGCCGAGATCGGCCAGGTGCTCGGCGTGACGGAGAGCCGGATCTGCCAGATGCACACAAAAGCGGTGCTGCAGCTGCGCGGAAAGCTCTCCGAGCCCAAGGACTGAGCGGTCGCGTCAGCTCGCCGCGCTGTCGGGCAGCGGCAGCAGGCGAACCTGTTCCAGCCCGAGCAAAGCGAGCGGGTCGAGGTAGTCCTCGCCGCGTAGCAAGCCCCAATGCAGGCACGCCCGTGGTGCGCAGTGCGAGCCGGCGGCGGTCAGCGTGCCGAGAACCGTGCCGACGCTGACGCGCTGCCCCTCGCGCACCGCGACGTGCAGTGGCTGGTAGGTGGTTCGGATCGCGCCATCCGTCACGCTCACCACGCCGATGCCGGCGATCGACCCGGCGAAGCTGACGATGCCACCGGTCGCCGCGTGGACGGCCTGTCCGGCCTGTCCGGCCAGGTCGACACCGCGGTTGCCGGCCAGCCAGGGCTCGGCAGGCGGATCGAAGCCATCTGCCACGCGGTCCGGGCCTGGCAGCAGCGGCCAGCCGGCGCCCGCCGCGGGCGTTGCGGACGGCTGGGGGGCCGGAGCGGACGCAACGGGCGCCGCGAGGGCGGTGATGCCGGTCATGAGCACGGGTACGACGGTGAGGCCGAGTCGGGTCATCCGGCGATCGAAGCGCCGGGTCGACGAGGCGGTTGACCGGCGCACAGATCTGTGGACGACGGTCGGGGGCGAATCGACGTAGACTTTGCGCAGCGGTTCGCGCAAGCGAGCCGACTTCGCATGCCGTCAACCGTCGCTGTGCTGGGCGGGGCGCGTCGTACGGTCCCTTGGGTTGAGTCAGCGCAAGGGTTCGGCGCGGCGACGGCATCAGGCGCGGCGGTCACAAGGGCAGTCGCGGGAAACCGAGCGTGGGCGCAGCCTGCGCGAGAGGAGAACCACCCATGGCCGTCGTCACGATGCGCCAGCTGCTCGAAAGCGGCGTCCACTTCGGGCACCAGACCCGGCGCTGGAACCCGAAGATGAAGCGCTTCATCTTCACCGAGCGCAACGGCATCTACATCATCGACCTGCAGCAGTCGCTGTCCTACATCGACCGCGCGTACGACTTCGTCAAGCAGACCGTCGCTCACGGTGGAACCGTGATGTTCGTCGGCACCAAGAAGCAGGGCCAGGACGCCATCGCCGAGCAGGCGACCCGGGTCGGCATGCCCTACGTGAACCAGCGCTGGCTGGGGGGCATGCTCACCAACTTCTCGACCGTGCACCGTCGTCTCCAGCGCCTCAAGGAGCTCGAGGTCATCGAGGCGACCGGTGGCGCGAACGTCACCACCAAGAAGGAAGCCCTGACCCTCTCGCGCGAGCGCGAGAAGCTCGCCCGCACTCTGGGCGGGATCCGCGACATGTCCAAGGTGCCGAGCGCGATCTGGGTCGTCGACACCAACAAGGAGCACATCGCGGTCGCCGAGGCACGCAAGCTCGGCATCCCGGTCGTGGCCGTGCTCGACAGCAACTGCGACCCCGACGTGGTCGACTACCCGATTCCGGGCAACGACGACGCGATCCGTTCGGTGGCGACGCTCACCCGGGTCATCGCCGACGCGGTCGCCGAAGGGCTGATCGCCCGGGCCGGCGCGGCCGAGTCCGACGAGACGCCGGAGCCCGGCACGCTGGGCGCCGACGAGCCGCTTGCCGACTGGGAGCGCGAACTGCTCGAGGGCGCGAACGCGGCAGCGGCGGCACCCGCCGCCGAGGCCGCACCGGCCGATGCGGCCCCCACCACCGAGACCGAGTAGGGACGAGAACGAGATGGCGGTCAGCGCTGCTGACGTGAAGAAGCTCCGCGACGCGACGGGCGCGGGGATGATGGACTGCAAGAAGGCGCTCGAAGAGGCCGGGGGCGACTTCGACAAGGCCGTCGAGGTGCTGCGCGTGAAGGGTGCCGCGAAGGCGGCGAAGCGCAGCGGCGAGCGCGAGGCCACGAACGGTCTGGTCGCCGCGGCTGACGGCGCCATGATCGCGCTGGCCAGCGAGACCGACTTCGTGGCCAAGAACGAGGAGTTCCAGAGCCTCGCCGCCGACATCGTCGCGCTTGCGGCGAGCACCCACCCGGCGAACGCCGAGGCGCTGGCCCAGGCCACGCTGGCCGACGGTCGTACGGTGGAGCAAGCGATCGAGCAGACCTCGGCCGTGATCGGCGAGAAGCTGGCGCTGGGCGACGTCGCGGTGTTCGACGGCAAGACCACGACGTACCTGCACAAGCGGGCGACCGACCTGCCGCCGCAGATCGGCGTCCTCGTCGAGTTCGAAGGCGAGGACGCGGAGACCGCGCGCGGGGTCGCGATGCAGATCGCGACCTACAACCCGCCGTTCCTCACCCGGGACGACGTCCCCGAGGACACCGTCGCCAGCGAGCGCCGGATCGCCGAAGCCACGGCGCGCGAGGAGGGCAAGCCCGAGCAGGCGCTGCCCAAGATCGTCGAAGGCCGCCTCACCGGCTTCTTCAAGGACAACGTCCTGCTCGACCAGGCCTACGTCCGCGACAACAAGAAGTCGGTGCAGGCCGTGCTCGACGAAGCCGGCGTGAAGATCGTCAGGTTCGCCCGGTTCGCGGTGGGCGCCTGACCCATGGCGGCGCCGCCGGCGAAGTGGGGCCGCGTCCTGCTCAAGCTGGGCGGGGAGATGTTCGGCGGGGGTTCGGTCGGCGTCGACCCTGACGTCGTACAGGACGTCGCGCGCCAGATCCGCGACGTCGTCGTCAGCGGCGTGCAGGTGGCCGTCGTCATCGGCGGCGGCAACTTCTTCCGTGGCCAGGAGCTCTCCGAACGCGGGATGGACCGCGGTCGGGCCGACTACATGGGCATGCTCGGCACGGTCCTGAACTGCCTCGCGCTCCAGGACTTCCTGGAGAAGCAGGGCGTGGAGACCCGGGTCCAGACCGCCATCACGATGGGCCAGGTCGCGGAGCCCTACGTGCCGCGTCGCGCCATGCGCCATCTCGAGAAGGGCCGCGTCGTGATCTTCGGCGCAGGTCTCGGTGCACCGTTCTTCTCCACCGACACCACGGCAGCACAACGCGCGCTCGAGATCAACGCCGAGGTGCTGCTGATGGCCAAGGCAGTCGACGGGGTGTACGACGACGACCCTCGCACCAACCCGGCCGCGAAGCGGTTCGAGCACATCACCTACGGCGACGTCCTCGCTCGCGAGCTCAAGGTCGCCGACCTGACCGCATTCACCCTCTGCATGGACAACCGGCTGCCGATCGTCGTGTTCAACCTGCTCGTCGACGGCAACATCGCTCGTGCCGTCCGTGGTGAGACGATCGGGACCCTGGTGGATGCAGTGCCGGAGAGGGCGGACGAAGCGACGTGATCGAAGAGACGATGTTCGAGGCCGAGGAGAAGATGGAGAAGGCCGTCGCGGTCTTCCACGACGACCTCGCAACGGTGCGCACCGGACGGGCGACGCCGCAGATGTTCTCCAAGATCATCGTCGACTACTACGGCACCCCGACGCCGGTGAACCAGCTCGCCTCGTTCAACGTTCCGGAGCCGCGGATGGCGGTCATCTCGCCGTACGACAAGGGGTCACTGGCCGCGATCGAGAAGGCGATCAGGGACAGCGATCTCGGTGTCAACCCGACCAGCGACGGCACGATCATCCGGGTGGTGTTCCCGCAGCTGACCGAGGAGCGCCGCCGGGACCTGATCAAGGTCGCGCGCGGCAAGGCCGAGGACAGCCGGGTGTCGATCCGCAACATTCGCCGTCACGCGAAAGAGACGCTCGACAAGCTGAGCAAGGACGGCGAAGCCGGCGAGGACGACGTGGCGCGCGCCGAGAAGGAGCTCGAGAAGACCACCCACACCTACGTCGAGCAGGTCGACCAGGCGCTCGCGGTCAAGGAAGCAGAGCTGCTCGAGGTCTGACCGGCGCTACCGCCGTCAGCCTCCTGGCAGACCACGATGAGCAACGAGGAACCTTCGCGGGCGGGCCGAAACGTCCCGGTCGCCGTCGGCGTCGGGCTCGGACTCGGCGCACTCGTGCTGACGACGCTCTACCTCTACCGTCCGGCGTTCCTCGCGGTGGTGGTGCTCGCGATCGGGATGGGCATGTACGAGCTCACCAGGGCGCTCGGCGCCAAGGACATGCATCCACCGTTGATCCCGCTGGTGGTCGGCTCCACCGCCATCCTCTGCGTGTCCTATGCGGTCGGGCGCCAGGCGATGACGACCGCGTTCCTGCTGACCGTCGCGTTGATCGTGGTCTGGCGGGTGGGCCGCGGAGTGGACGGCCTGGTCGGGGACCTGGCCTCGGGCTTCCTGGCGATCGCCTACGTCGGGCTGCTCGCCGGCTTCTGCGGGCTCCTGCTGGGGGCGCCCGACGGTGACCGGCGGGTGACCTGTTTCGTGGCGACGGTCGTCGCGAGCGACGTGGGCGGCTACGCCGTCGGCGCGCTGTTCGGGAAGCATCCGCTGGCGCCGCGCATCAGCCCGAAGAAGTCGATCGAAGGCCTCGTCGGGTCCACGCTGATGTGTGCGTTCATCGGATGGCTGCTGTGCACGACGCTGCTGCACACCTACTGGTGGCAGGGCGTCCTGCTCGGCCTGGCGCTGGTGACCTCTGCCACGTTGGGGGATCTGGGCGAGTCGATGGTCAAGCGCGACCTCGGGATCAAGGACATGGGAACGCTGCTGCCCGGGCATGGGGGGCTGATGGATCGGCTGGACTCCCTGCTGCCCTCGGCCCCGGTCGCGTGGGCCCTGCTGTCGGCGTTCGTCCCGTTCCACTGATGGCGGGGACATCGTGAGGCCCGCGAAGCCGCCACGCCACCTGGCTGACCTCACCGCGGAGGAGCGCCGGGCAGCGGTCGCGGCGGCGGGCGAGCCGGCGTTTCGGGCCGAGCAGCTCTCGCGCAACTACTTCGCCCATCACGGTGACCGTGACGCGATGACCGATGTGCCGGCGCGGGACCGGGAGCGACTGGCGGAGGAGTTCCTGCCGCGATTGCTCGATCGGGTCCGCGACATCGAGTGCGACAACGGCCAGACCCGCAAGACGCTTTGGCGCCTCGTCGACGGCTCGCTGGTGGAGAGCGTGCTGATGCGCTACCCGGACCGGGTGACGATGTGCGTCTCGTCACAAGCCGGGTGCGGCATGGGCTGCCCGTTCTGCGCGACCGGTCAAGCGGGCTTGACCCGGAACCTGTCGACCGCCGAGATCGTCGGACAGGTCGTGCTCGGCGGTCGCGGCGAGGTCGACAACATCGTGTTCATGGGGATGGGTGAGCCGCTCGCCAACTACTCGGCCGTGGTCGGCGCCCTGCGACGGCTCACGGACCCGCTGCCGGCCGGTGCCGGCATCGGGCAGCGGCACATCACGGTGTCGACGGTCGGCCTGGTGCCGGCCATCGATCGGCTGTCCGGCGAGGGCCTTCAGGTCAACCTCGCCGTCTCGCTGCACGCGCCCGACGACGAGCTGCGTGACACGCTCGTGCCGGTCAACCTGCGCTGGAACGTCGCCGAGGTGCTCGACGCGGCCTGGCGCTACGCCGCAACCACGAAGCGCCGGGTGTCGTTCGAGTACGCGATGATCCGCGACGTCAACGACCAGGCGGATCGGGCCCACCTGCTCGGTTCGCTGCTCGCCGGCAAGCTCGCCCATGTCAACCTGATCCCGCTCAACCCGACACCCGGCTCGCAGTGGACCGCCACCAGTCGCGAGCGCGAGACCGAAATGGTCCGGATCCTGCGCTCGTACGGCGTGTCCACCACGGTCCGGGACACCCGAGGGCGCGAGATCGACGGTGCGTGCGGGCAGCTCGCCGCACTCGAGGCGTCATGATGGCCACGGCCGGGACGACGTCTTCGCCGGTCCGGCGGCGGGCGGGCGTGGTGACCGCCGCGGTCGCGCTCTGCGCGCTGACCGCGACGACCGCCGCGGACGCGTCGGTGACACCGAAGCGCAGCCCGATCTTCGCCGGCTACGCGGTGTCCAACCCCGGCAAGCCGGTCCGGCAGGTCACCGCGACTTTCGTCGTTCCGACCATCACCTGCGTGAACAGCTTCAGTGGGGTCGGTCCGTCCGTCCTCGTGTACTCGAACATCAACGCGCGGACCGGGGCGCACACCACATCAGGCGCCGGCGTCGGCGTGGCGTGCGAGGACGGCGGGGCGGTCTACGAGTCGGTGATGCTCGTGGACAACAAGGCGTTCAACGACTTCGAGCTCGATGCGGGGGACACCGTCGAGGTGTCGGTCCGGGTGGTCCCGGCCGGGACCGTGGTGAGTCTGGACGACGTCACCTCGGGCGCGTCGAAGAGCCGGACCGGCGCCGGCCGCCGGGGCGTGCAGACGTTCATCGGCGACAACAGCGTCGTGGTCGACGGCCAGAGCGGCAGCCTCGACCCCTTCACCGCCTCGCAGGTCAGCGACGTACGGGTGAACTCGCGGCCGATCGGCACGCAGCACCCGTTCCGATTCCAGTGGGTGCGCCGAGGGACGACGCTCGTATCAGCGAGCCCGCTGACCGGCGGCGAAGACTTCACCCTGACTTTCCGATCAGGCGGCTGAGGCCGGCCGCAACAGCGGAGGACCGTCCGGTACGCCGCTCGGCCCGGTCGGCCGCGGCCATCGCGGCGGTCATTGCGCAGATGCCGAGCCAGCGCAGCGGCTCCGGCTCCCAGTCGGGGGAGCGGTGGCCCACCCACGGCAGCCTGGTCAGATCGGTGTCACGACCGAGGATCAGGTCGGCGAGCGTCTCACCGGCCAGGGCCGAGCACGCGACGCCGTCGCCGACGTAGCCGCCCGCTCGTGCGATGCCACTGACCGGATCGAACCGGACCGACGGCATCCAGTCGCGCGGGACGCCGAGGACGCCACCCCACCGGTGAGTGACCGCGGCGGCGGCTGCCTGCGGGAACAGCTCCTGCATCGTGCGCTGCAGAGCGGCGTGAGTACGCGCGTACCCGACTTCGCCATCGGTGCGTGACCCGAATCGGTACGGCGCCCCGCGCCCGCCCAGAACTATCCGGTCGTCGTGGCTGCGCTGCGCATAGACGATCAGGTGCCGGTCGTCGGTGAGCGTCTCCCGACCCGCCCAGCCGATCTCCTCCCAGACCGGCGCGGGAAGCGGCTCGGTGGCGATGACGAGCGAGCGCACCGGCGCGAGCCGGCGACGCTGTCCCGGCAGCTCGCAGGAGTAGCCCTCTGTGGCCTGGACGACGACCTCGGCGCGCACCGTTGCGTGCGGCGTGACCAACGCACCGGGTCGTACGTCGAGCACGGCCGTGTGCTCGAAGATCTCGCCGCCCTGCGCTTCGACCGCCTGCGCCAGCCGGCGGACCAGCATGCCGGGGTGGATGGCCGCACAGTCGGGGTCGAAGACCGCGCCGCTGGCCCCCGCCACCCGCACTCGGGCGCGGGTGGCGTCCTGCGAGAGCCAGCCGTCCCGGTCGCCGAGTCGGTGCGTCTGCGCGGCGCCGCGCGCCAGGGTCAGCGTGCCGCCTTTCGCGTAGGGGACGTCGTGCTCGCGGCACCAGGCGCCGATCTCGTCGACCACGCGCACCAGCGCGCGCCGCATCGCACCCGAGGGGTCGCGACCAGGGAACAGTGCCGAGCACCAACCGCCGTTTCGCCCGGAGGCGCCCCATCCCGCGATCTCCCGCTCGATGACGGCAACCCGCAGCGACGGCTCGCGACGCAGGAGGTGGTGTGCCGTCCACAGCCCGGTGTACCCGGCGCCGACGATCGCGACGTCCGCGCTGCGGTCGCCGGGCAGCTGCGGTCGCGGTGTCAGGTCCTCGCCACAGGTGTCCAGCCAGAGCGAGCGATTCGTCACTCGCGGCTTCGGCGCTCGGAAGGTCAGAGCTTCGTCCAGGCCTCGGTCAGCACACCGCGCAGGATTTGTTCCATCTCCTCGAATTGGGCGGGCTCGCAGATCAACGGCGGCGCCAGCTGGATCACCGGGTCGCCGCGGTCGTCGGCACGACACACCAGCCCCGCCTCGAACAGTGCCGGCGACAGGAAGCCGCGCAGCAGCCGCTCGCTCTCGGCGTCGTCGAACGTCTCTCGGGTCGCCTTGTCCTTGACGAGCTCGATCCCGTAGAAGTAGCCGTCGCCGCGTACGTCGCCGACGATCGGCAGGTCGCGCAGGCGCTCCATCGCGGCCCGGAAGCCGGCCTCGTTCGACAGCACGTGCGGCAGGAGGCCGTCGCGCTCGAAGATGTCGAGGTTCGCCATCGCGACGGCGCACGACACCGGATGGCCGGCGAACGTGATGCCGTGCAGGAACGAGTTGGTCCCGGACAGGTAGGGCTCGATCAGCCGGTCGGAGACCAGCATGGCGCCGATCGGCGAGTAGCCGCTCGTCATTCCTTTGGCCACGGTGATGATGTCCGGCGTGTAGCCGTAGCGCTGTGCGCCGAACCAGTGGCCGAGCCGGCCGAACGCGCAGATCACCTCGTCGCTGACCATCAGCACGCCGTACCGGTCACAGATCTCGCGTACCCGCGCGAAGTACCCCGGGGGCGGTGTGAAGCAGCCCCCGGAGTTCTGCACCGGCTCGAGGAACACCGCCGCGACCGAGGACGGACCCTCGCGCAAGATGGCGCGCTCTATCTCCTCTGCCGCCCACACCCCGAAGCGTTCGAGGTCGTCGCCGTGCTCGGGCGCGCGGTAGAAGTTCGTGTTGGGGACCCGCACGCCGCCTGGAACGAGCGGCTCGAACGGCGCCTTGATGGCTGGCACCCCAGTGATGGACAGCGCGCCGAGCGTCGTGCCGTGGTAGGCGATCTCGCGGCTGATGACCTTGTAGCGGCCGGGTTCGCCGGTCAGCTGGAAGTACTGGCGGGCGAGCTTCCAGGCGCTCTCGACGGCTTCCGAGCCGCCGGTGGTGAAGAACACCCGGTTGAGGTCGCCAGGCGCGTAGGACGCCAGACGTTCGGCGAGCTCGACGGCACTCGGATGGGCGTAGCCCCACAGCGGGAAGTAGCCGAGCTGCGTGGCCTGCTTGCCCGCCGCGTCGGCGAGCTCCTGCCGGCCGTGCCCGGCTTGCACGACGAACAGGCCGGACAGGCCGTCGAGGTAGCGCTTGCCGTGGCTGTCCCAGACGTAGGCACCCTCACCGCGTTCGATGATGGGCACCTCGTGGTCGGCGTACGCCGACATCCGAGTGAAGTGCATCCAGAGATGGCGGCGAGCCGCCTCGGACAGGTCCGAGCTCGTGCCAGCGGTGCCGGGGCCAGTGGACATGGGGCGCCTCCGCGCAAGATCAGCTTCTGTTCCGACACTAGTGTCCCTGCCGGTCGCGGCGAGGCAGGATGGCCGCATGGAGCTGCGCAACTTTGTCGGGGGCAGGTCGGTCGCTGCCAAGAGCGGCCGGACGATCGACGTGGTGGACCCGTCGACCGGGGAGGTCTACGCCCAGGCGCCGGTCTCGGGTGACGAGGACGTCGACGCGGCAATGTCCGCGGCGGAAAGCGGTTTCGCGGTCTGGCGCGAGAGCACTCCGTCGCAACGACAGAAGGCGCTGCTCGACATCGCGGATGCGATCGAGGCTCGCGCCGCGGAGATCGTCGACGTCGAGTGCCGCAACACCGGCAAGCCTCGCGGCCTGACGATGTCCGAGGAGATCCCGCCCGCGGTCGACCAGATCCGGTTCTTCGCCGGAGCGGCGCGGGTGCTCGAGGGGCGATCGGCGGGGGAGTACCTCGCCGGACACACGTCCATGATCCGCCGGGAACCGGTGGGAGTCTGCGCGCAGGTCACGCCGTGGAACTACCCGATGATGATGGCCGTCTGGAAGTTCGCGCCCGCGATCGCGGCGGGCAACTCCGTGGTCCTCAAGCCCTCCGACACCACGCCGGCGAGCACGATCATGCTTGCCGAGATCGCCGCTGAGTTCCTGCCGCCGGGGGTGCTCAACGTGATCTGCGGCGACCGCGACACCGGCCGGTCGCTCGTGAGCCACCCCACCCCTCAGATGGTGTCGATCACGGGCAGCGTGCGCGCGGGTGGCGAGGTCGCCGCGGCCGCCGCAGGTGACCTCAAGCGGGTTCACCTCGAGCTCGGCGGCAAGGCGCCCTGCATCGTCTTCGACGACGCCGACCTCGAAGCCGCGGTCGACGGGATCGCGGTGGCCGGCTACTTCAACGCAGGTCAGGACTGCACCGCCGCGACCCGGGTGCTTGCCGCGCCTGGGGTCTACGGCGACTTCGTCGACGCGTTGACCGAAGCCGCGAAAGGCCAGACGGTCGGCGCCCCCGACGACGACGCGGACTTCGGTCCGCTCAACAACGCCGGCCAGCTGGAGCGGGTGTCGGGCTTCGTCGATCGGGTGCCGTCGCACGCGTCGGTCCGCAGCGGCGGTCACCGCATCGGCGATCGTGGCTTCTTCTACGAGCCCACCGTCGTGGCCGACCTTCGCCAGGACGACGAGATGGTGCAGAACGAGATCTTCGGGCCGGTGATCACCGTGCAGCGCTTCGACGACGAGGCCGAAGCGCTGCGCTGGGCCAACGGCGTGAAGTACGGCCTCGCGTCATCGGTCTGGACGCGTGATCACGGGCGAGCCATGCGCATGGCGAAGTCGCTGGACTTCGGCTGCGTGTGGATCAACACCCACATCCCGTTGGTCGCCGAGATGCCGCACGGCGGGTTCAAGCACTCGGGCTACGGCAAGGACTTGTCGATGTACGGGTTCGAGGACTACACCCGCATCAAGCACGTCATGACCAGCCTCGGGTAGCCGCCGGACCTAGGTCTCGAGCGCGTCCGGCGGCACCAGCGGCGCTCCCGGCGGCACGTCGTCGGAGCTCAGCGAGGGCGGCGTACCGATTGCCAAGCCGGTGGACTCCGGGACGAGGGTCGGGGTGGCCGAGTTGAGCACCTCGCCGCGGAAGAAGGCCGGTCGGGCGATCCCGTACGCCGCCATCGCGATCAGCCCGACGAGCGCCGCGAGAATGACGAGCAGCGCGACGCCGCCGATGTCCCAGTGCGGCGCAAACGGCATCTGCCACGACGTGAAGCTGGACTCGATGTTCAGGATGCCGGGGTTCGACGACGTCGGGCTGAGCCAGTTGAGGTACATGCTCCAGCCACCGACGAAGAACAAGATGGCGGCGCCGAGCGTCGGGATGACCCCCTGCATGAAGAAGTCGCGGGTGTTCTTGGTGAGCGTCTTTCGGTAGTACCAGGTGCACGCGAGCCCGGTGGTGCCGTAGTACAGCGCGATGAACACGCCGCACGACGTCACGGAGTCGGCGATGACGTTTCCGTGAGAGAGGTAGTTGAAGACCACGTACAGCACGGCCGACACGCCACCCATCACGAGTGTCGAGACGGTCGGGGTGAGGTACTTCTTGTGCACCTTGGCGAACGAGGACGGGATGGCTCGATAGACCGCCATCGCGAGCGTGGTGCGAGCCGTCGGCAGGATCGTGGTCTGGGTCGACGCCGCGGCGGAGCTGAGCACCATCAACAGCAACAGCTTCAAGAAGACGGTGCCCACCCAGTTGTGACCGAACACGGCGTGCCCCAGTACGGAGAGCACGTCGTTCACGTTGGCTGAGTTCGCCAGCCCGATGCCCTTGTCGCCGATCCCGGCGAATGCCTGCGCCGCGAACGTGACGACGAAGTAGATCGCCAGCAACAGGATGGTCGAGATCACCGCGGCCCGACCCGGCGTCCGTTGCGGGTCCGCCGTCTCCTCGTTGACCGTGACGGCGGTGTCCCAGCCCCAGTAGATGAAGATCATCAGGATGAAGCCGGCGACGAACGCCGACACCGACGAGATGCCGAACGGGTTGAGCCAACCCCACGACGGCGAGATGTGAGACGCCGGCGCGTGGCCGGTGCCGACCCGCACCAGCGCGACGACGGCGAAGATGACGAGCATCCCCGCCTCGATCGCGAGCAGGCCCTTCTGCATGTTCGCGGACACCTCGATGCCGCGGTAGCAGATGTAGGTCATGACGGCGAGCCAGACCAGCCCGACGAGCAGGACCCAGCCGCTGGCGGCGTTGCTCCCGATGCCATGGGCGCCGAAGAGCAGGAAGACGTACTGGCCGGCGATCTGCGCGAGGCTGGCCATGATCAGGACGTCGGAGGCGATGATGCCCCAGCCGCCGGCGTACCAGCCGGTCTTCGGGCCGAACGCCCGCGTGGCCCACGTGAAGGTCGTGCCGCAGTCCGGGTCGGCCTTGTTCATCTCGTTGTAGCCGATCGAGATCATCCACATCGGGATGAACGCGAGGATCACGACGATCGGCGTGTGCACCGTTGCGTGTAGCACGATGTAGCCGAGGGTCGCCGCGAGGCTGTACGCCGGCGCCGTGGAGGCGACCCCGACCACGACTGTCGACCACAGGCCGAGCGCGCCGGACTTGAGTCCCTTCGCACCAGCCGCCGGGTTCTCGGTGATCGTGGTCATGCCGCCCCTCCCGCACGCCCTGGTGGATCTTGCGTTGGACGCTACTGTCCCGGAATGCGCGTTGTCATGATCGGCGCGGGCGGCGTCGGGGGCGCCGCCGCACTCATCGCGAAGCGCCGCGACTTCCACGAGGAGTTCGTCGTCGCCGACTTCGACGAGGCCAGGGCACGCGGCGTCGCCGACCGGGTCGGGGATCGGCGCTTCCGATCCGCGCAGCTCGACGCCTCCGACACCTCGGCGGTTGCCGAGCTGTTGCGCACCGCTCGCGCCGACGTCGTTCTCAACGCGTGTGACCCGCGGTTCGTGATGCCGATCTTCGAGGCGGCGCGCGCGACTGGCACGACGTACCTCGACATGGCGATGTCGTTGTCCCACCCGCACCCCGAACAGCCGTACGCCAAGACCGGGGTGATGCTCGGCGACGCGCAGTTCGCGGTGTCGGAGGACTGGGAGCGGGCTGGCCTGCTCGCGCTCGTGGGGATCGGCGTCGAACCCGGCTTGTCGGACGTCTTCGCCCGCTACGCGGCCGACGAGCTCTTCTCCCGGATCGACGAGGTCGGGGTGCGCGACGGGGCGAACCTCGTCGTCGACGGTCACGACTTCGCGCCGACGTTCTCCATCTGGACCACGATCGAGGAGTGCCTGAACCCGCCGGTCGTCTGGGAACGGGACCGCGGCTGGTTCACGACGGCGCCGTTCTCCGAACCGGAGGTGTTCGACTTCCCGGAGGGGATCGGGCCGGTGGAGTGCGTCAACGTCGAGCACGAAGAGGTGGTGCTGATCCCTCGCTGGGTCGACGCGAGCCGGGTGACGTTCAAGTACGGGCTCGGCGAGGAGTTCATCTCGGTGCTGCGCACGCTGCACAAGCTCGGGCTCGACCGGACGGATCCGGTGGCGGTCGGCTCCGCTCGGGTGTCGCCGCGGGACGTCGTCGCGGCGTGCCTACCCGACCCCGCGACACTCGGCGAGGCGATGCGTGGTCTCACCTGTGCGGGCACGTGGGTGACCGGGTCCGGCAAGGACGGGGCACCGCGCGAGGTCTACCTCTACCAGGTCGCCGACAACGAACGATGCATGCGCGAGTGGGGCTCGCAAGCCGTCGTGTGGCAGACCGCCGTGAACCCGGTCGTCGCGATGGAGCTGCTCGCGGCAGGGGTGTGGTCGCAGGCCGGCGTGCTCGGCCCTGAGGCGTTCTCCCCGCAGCCGTTCCTCGACCTGCTCGCTGACTACGGCGCCCCATGGGGCATGGTCGAACGGTCAGTCGACGGTTGAGGTCAGCACCTCGGTCAGGACGTCGAGTGCGTCGGTGAGCAGGTCGTCGGAGATGACCAGCGGAGGCAGGAAGCGCAGGACGTTTCCGAAGGTGCCTGCGGTCAGCACGAGAACGCCCTCCGCGTGACAGCGAGCGGCGACCGCCGCGGTGAGCGCCGCGTCGGGACTCCTCCCGTCCGTGCCGACGAGCTCGACCGCAACCATCGCGCCGCGACCCCGTACCTCGCCGATGCGAGAAGTGCGGCCCTGCGCGTCGCGAAGTGAGGCGGTCATCCGGGTGCCGATGGCGCTCGCGCGCGCCCGCAGCCCGTCGGCTTCGATCGTCTCGATCGCGGCGAGGGCAGCAGCGCACGACAGCGGGTTGCCGCCGAACGTGCCGCCGAGCCCGCCCGGGTGGACCCGGTCCACGACGTCGGCGCGAGCCGTGATGCCACCGATCGGCAGGCCGCCGCCCAGGCCCTTTGCGGTGGTCACGATGTCCGGCACGACCGACTCGTGCTCGCAGGCGAACCACGCCCCGGTGCGGCCGAGTCCGGTCTGCACCTCGTCGGCGATCAGCAGCGCGCCGCTTGTCCGGCACCACTGCGCAAGACCGGCGAGCCAGCCGGGCTCGGGAACGATGAAGCCGCCTTCGCCGGCGATCGGCTCGACGACGACTGCGGCGACGCTGTCGGCGCCGATCGTCTTGTCGAGGAACGCCAGGGTCGAACCCAGATCGCCCGTGCCACGGAACGGGTAGGAGTACGGCGCCCGGTAGACCTCGGGGGCGAACGGCCCGAAGCCGCGCTTGTACGGCATGGCCTTGCCGGTGAGCGTCATGGCGAGCAGGGTGCGCCCGTGAAAGCCGTGGTCGAACGCGACGACCGCCTGCCGGCCGGTCGCATACCGGGCGATCTTGACGGCGTTCTCGACGGCTTCCGCCCCGGAGTTGACCAGGAACGAGCGCTTGTCGTGATCGCCGGGGGTGAGCTCGTTGAGCCGTTCGCACACGGCGACGTAG
>DASZRO010000121.1 GCA_035550055.1 Mycobacteriales bacterium
GCGCGCCTCCGTGTCACGCGCCGGTCGAGCCGGCTTCGAGCATTACGAGCAGGTCGTGCCCTGGTCGAGCAGACCGCCGTTGGCGCTGTCGTAGTACCAGGTCTTGCCCGACGCCGAGTCGGCGTGGAGGCAGTACGACCCGTTGCCATTGCGGACCGAGATGCTGATCGTCTGAGCACCGTTCTTGTAGTCGGTCTTGCTGGACGGCTTCCAACCCTCGGTGACGAGCTCGGCCTGCGTCGTCGCGTAGCCGCTGTAGTCGGTGAGGTAGGTCTCCTCGGCCGTGGCCGCGTTGCGCAGGTCGGACTTGATGCCCGCGTCGTAGCCCTTCTTGCGCTGGTTGAGGAAGACCGGGATCGCGATCGCGGCGAGGATGCCGATGATGATGATGACGACGAGGAGCTCGATGAGGGTGAAGCCGCCCTCGTTCTCCTCCTGCATCTTGCGGATGCGAGCGAGCATGTGATGGATCCTTCCGTAGCACTACGGTGAGCCTCGCGATCGACCACGGGCGGGTACCCCCGGACCAGCCGATCGGCTCGATGACGTAGAGGTATTCGGGATTCCGCGATGCCGACTTGAATGACGATTTCGGCAACTGCGAGTGTCTTTACGCCATTCGGCCCATGCTTTTGCAGCGCCCGGCGCAGCCGCACGGGACAAGCGGCCAAATCGGCCGAGAAACCACCCGTATTGCCTACCGGGAATAGTGCGCGCCGCGATTTGCGGCGAATCAGCTGCCGATGTGGTTGTAGACCGAGAAGATCGGCAGGTAGAGGCAGACGATCATGCCACCCACCAGGCCACCGAGCACCGCAATCATGATCGGCTCGATCAGCGCGGTCAGCGACTCGGTGGTCGCCTCGACCTCCTGGTCGTAGAACTCCGCGATCTTTGCCAGCATCGTGTCGAGCGCGCCGGTGTCCTCACCGACCGCCATCATCTGCACCACCATCGGCGGGAACACGTCGTGCTGGCTCAAGGGCTGGGTGAGCGCCTCACCCTGCCGGACGCTGTCCTGGACGTCGTGCACCGCCTGGGTGATGGTCCAGTTCCCGGTGGTGTCCGCCACGATCTCGAGCGCCTGCAGGATCGGAACGCCCGACTTGATCATCGTCCCGAGGTTGCGGGCGAAGCGGGCGATCGCGACCTTCTGGAACAGCGGCCCGAAGACCGGCACCTTCAGCTTGAGCGGGTCGACGAACGCCCGGACCTTCTCCAGGTCGCGGATCCGGCGCCAGACGATCATGCCGGCGATGCCGCCGATGATCCCGGCCGGGATGAGGTACTTCATCCAGTGCGAGATGTCGACCAGCATCTGGGTCGGCGCCGGCAGCTTCGAGCCGAGTGAGGCGAAGATGTTGGCGAACGTGGGGACCACGAACGTCAACATGACCGTCAGTGCGATGAGCGCGATGCACCCGACGACCACGGGATAGGTCATCGCCGACTTGATCTTGGAGCGGAGCTTGACCTCTGCCTCGTAGTTCTCGGCAATCTGAAGCAGCACGGTGTCGAGGAAGCCGCCGATCTCGCCGGCGCGGCAGAGGTTGACCATCAGCGGCGGGAACACCTTGGGGAACTTGCCCATGGCGACGGACAGCGAGTTGCCGGCCTCGACCTCGTTGCGTACCTCGCCGACCAGCCGGGCGAGCTCCGGGTTCTCGGTCTGCTCGGCAAGGATCGTGAGCGAACGCATCAGCGACAGGCCCGAGTTGATCATCGTCGCGAACTGGCGCGAGAAGATCGCAAGGTCCTTGAGCTTCACCTTCTTCCCGAAGCCGGGAATGGTGATCTCTTTCTGCATGCCGGTGTTGCCCTGGCTGATCGAGACCGGGGCGTAGCCCATCGAGCGCAGCCGCGAGACCAGCGCGGCCTCTGTCTCGGCCTGAAGCTCGCCGCTGATCAGCTTGCCGGTGCGGTCCCGGACCTGGTACTTGAACAGGGTGGTGGCCATGTTGCGTCCTCTCAGCCCCTACCGGCCAGCCGGTTGAAGTCCTCGACGTGATGGCACTTCTCGAGCGCCGTCTCGTAGGTGATCCGGCCGGACTTGACCAGCTCGGCGAGGTGCTGGTCGAGGGTGTGCATCCCGTGCTTGGCGCCCGCCTGAAGCGATGAGTAGATCTGGTGGGTCTTGCCCTCGCGGATCAGGTTGCGGATGGCGGGCGTGGCAACCAGGACCTCGGTTGCGACCGCGCGACCCTTGCCGTCGAAGGTCTTCGCCAGCGTCTGGCAGACGATGCCCTGCAATGCGCCTGCGAGCTGCACCCGGATCTGCTGCTGCTGGTGCGGCGGGAACACGTCGATGACACGGTCGATCGTCTGGGCCGCGTCCTGGGTGTGCAGCGTCGCAAACACCAGGTGGCCGGTTTCGGCTGCGGTCAGCGCGACCGAGATGGTCTCCAGGTCACGCATCTCCCCGACGAGGATGATGTCGGGGTCCTGGCGCAGCACGTGCTTGAGCGCGTTCTGGAACGACCAGGTGTCCTCGCCGACCTCCCGCTGGTTGACCAGGCAGCTCTTGTGGCGGTGCAAGAACTCGATCGGGTCCTCGCACGTCATGATGTGGTCTTTGCGGGTCCGGTTCGCCAGGTCGACCAGCGCCGCCAGCGTGGTCGACTTGCCGGAGCCGGTCGGGCCGGTGACGAGGACGAAGCCACGCGGCAGCATGGCGAAGTTGGCCACGCTCGGCGGCACACCGAGCTCCTCGAGCGACTTGATCTCGTACGGGATGATGCGGAACGCCGCACCGAGCGCGTCGCGCTGCCGGTAGAGGTTGACCCGGAACCGCGCCCGGCCGGGCAGGGCGTAGGCGAAGTCGAGCTCGAGCTCCTCTTCGAAGGTCTCCCGCTGCTTCTGGGTGAGGATGGCGTAGAGCATCCGCTGGATCACCGGCGGAGTCAGCAGCGGCTGGTCTTCCATCGGCGCCAGCGAGCCGTGGATCCGCAGCGTCGGACGAGCGCCCGAGCTCAGGTGAAGGTCGGAGGCGCCGCTGTCCTGCACCGCGACGAGGAGATCCGCGAGTAGCGTCGCCTCGAACTTGCTGTCCTCTTCGAGCGCGGCCCGGGCGTACGCGGTGTCCTTCTCGACCGCGTCGTCAGGTGACTCTTCCGGAGGGTGGAAGGCGGTCGGCGGCTGCACCGGCTCGAACGCGCGTGGCGGCTCGAAGGTGGCCGGAGCGGGCGCGGCGGGGGCGGGAGGGGCAGGCGCAGCGGCCGGAGGAACAGCTGCGGCAGGCGCTTCTGGGACCGCCGGGGGGGCTGCGGCCGGGAGCACGGTCGCACTCGGTGGCGCGACTGCGGGGGCGGGTGCGAACGCACTGAACGTCGGGGCGGCGGGCGCCGGTCCCGCGGCGGGCTCGGCGACCTCAGGCTGCGCCGGCACAGCGGCGACGGGCGCAGCACCGACGGGCGCAGCGGGGGCGGCAGGTGCGGCGACCGCCGACTCGATCGTGGCTGCGCCGGGCGATCCGGCCGGGATGGCGGGCGCGTAGGAGCCGTAGGTCGGGTCGTAGCCGGTGGTGGGGATGTTGGTCGCGGGGTCGACCGGCGGGGCAAGCCCCACTCCCTGGCTGCTCGGCAGCCAGCTGCCGCCGTCGGCCGGCGGCAGGCTCGAGGGCGCGAACGGTGTCGCTTCGGTGTCCTGAGTCTCCACGTCGGCATCCCCTCGTCGGCGGGCTCGGATGGCTGGGCAGGCGGGCCGCGCTCATAGTTCCGCTCTACGCGTGCATCGGCCCCCATTCGGCGGATCTTGAGCGTGTCAGCCGGGCGCATGCCGCGCGCGGATCGGGCTATACGACGACCCGCAGCACCTCTTCGATCGAAGTGAGGCCTTTGACCGCCTTGTCCATCCCGTCGAGCCGGAGCGAGATCATTCCCTGCTCGATCGCGACCCGGGTCACGTCGACCGACGTCGCGCGCTCGACGGTCATCCGCTCGATCTCCTCGCTCATCAT
Organism: Mycobacteriales bacterium; assembly: GCA_035550055.1. NCBI lineage: Bacteria > Bacillati > Actinomycetota > Actinomycetes > Mycobacteriales > Mycobacteriales bacterium. The sequence goes on from DASZRO010000121.1 coordinate 3,956, forward strand.
CATGACCTCGGTGAGCGCGATCCGGCCGCGATAGCCGGTCTTGGCGCATGAGGAGCAGCCGACCGGCCGGTAGAGCGTCGGGAGCGGCTCCCCCGGCCGCCAGGGGAACCTCGCCGACTCGAGCACCGACGGCTCGGGGACGTAGGTCTCCTTGCATTTGTCGCAGAGCCGGCGAGCGAGGCGCTGAGCGAGCACGCTGTCGAGCGCCGAACCGACCAGGAACGGCTCCATCCCCATCTCGACGAGCCGGGTCAGGGCCGAGGGCGCGTCGTTGGTGTGAAGGCTGGACAGCACGAGGTGACCGGTGAGCGCCGCCTCGATCGCGATCTGGGCGGTTTCATGGTCACGGATCTCCCCGATCAGGACCACGTCAGGGTCGGACCGCAGGATCGATCGCAGCGCGCTGGCGAACGTGAGGCCCGCCTTGGGGTTGGTCTGCACCTGGTTGATGCCGCCGATGCGGTACTCGACCGGGTCCTCGACGGTGATGACGTTGATCTCGGGACGGCTGACGATGTTGAGCGTGGCGTACAGCGTCGTCGACTTGCCGGAGCCGGTCGGTCCGGTGACGAGGATCATCCCGTAGGGCTTGGTGAAGCTCGTGGAGTAGCGGGCGTAGTTTGCGTCGCTGAATCCGAGGTCGGACAGCTTGAGCATCGCCGTCGTGTTGTCCAGGATTCGCATGACGACCTTCTCGCCCCACACCGTCGGCAGGGTGGCGACACGAAGGTCGATCTTCTTCCCTTGGGCGGTGACGGAAAGCCGGCCGTCCTGCGGGATCCGCCGCTCAGCGATGTTGATGTCGGCCATGATCTTCAGCCGGCTGATCACCCCGGCCTGGATGTTGCGGGGCGACCGCATGATGTCGTGCAGCACGCCGTCGATCCGGAACCGGACTCGGAGGTCGCGCTCGTTGGGCTCCAGGTGGATGTCGGAGGCCCGGTCGTTGATCGCCTGCGTGATGAGCAGGTTCACGAACTTGACGATCGGCGCATCCTCGACGACCTGCTTGAGCTCGGAGAGGTCGTGCTCCTCCTCCTGATCCAGCGCCATCGTGAGGTCGTCGAGGTCGGAGTCCGCCCGGTGATAGCGGTTGATGGCCGCCACGACGTCGGCCTTCGTCGCGACAACCGGCTTGACGTCCATGCCGGTGATCGAGCGGAGATCGTCGAGGGCGAAGACGTTCGCCGGATCGGACATCGCGACGACCAGCCGGCCGTCCTCGTACCCGATCGGCATGGCGTTGTAGCGACGGCACACCGCGGCCGGGACCGAAGCCAGGGCGGCACCGTCGATCGGGAAATCGCCCAGGTCGACGAAGCGCATGCCGATCTGCTGCGCGAGCGCCGCGACCAGCTGGCTCTCGGTGAGCACACCTCGGTCGACCAGGACTCGCCCGAGCGCGCGGCCGACACGCTGGTGCTCGTCGTAGGCCTCGGCAAGCTGATCCTGGGTGACCAGCCCGTCCTCGAGCAGGATGTCGCCCAGCTGTTTCACGGACTCCCTTTCGTCGTGCGCCCCTCATGGTGATCGGAAGCGTTACGCGCCACCTTGATCGCCGCTCGGACACGCTGCGGTAGGCGCGGCGGTGGTCGGCGGTGTAGTCGGCACCCCCTCGGCCTGGAGCAGCGGTCGGGCCGCATCGAGCTCACACGCATAGCTCGCGCCTGTCCCGAGTCGCTGCGCCCAGATCTGGATCTCCTCCTGCAGGTCCGGGCTGGCGAGGTTCTGCATGACCTGACGCGCGATGTCCGACGCGAGCAATGAGCTGGCCCCGCTCGCGTCGCCCGCTTCCAGCCGGACGATGACGAGGTCGGGCACGTACGGCGCGGTCGATCCGTCGACGAGCCGCAGCTCGCGCTGCGCGGCCGCAACCGCGTCGTGGATCAACCCGAACTTCGCCTCGATCGCGTCCCGCAGCAAGGCCAGGTGGATGTCGACCGTCGCCTCTCGCGCGGTGAGCGCCAGCGCGCGCTTCGCCTGGGCCTCGGTGATCACCCGCTGCCCGTAGGCGGTGTCATTGAGGACCGCCTGCGCGGGACGGTAGTCGCCGAACGTCCCGCCCGCCGCGGCGAGGAGCGCGCCAGTGGAGTGCGTCAGGTTCGGCTGGTCGATTTGCCACTCGTGCAAGGCAGGGATCGAGACCACCAGCACACCGCCGAGCGCTAGCAAAGGTGCCGCGGAGAGCGCTCGCCGGCCGGATCGGGCGACCGGCGGCGCGATACAGGCTGCGATCAGCGCCAGCTCGACGAGGACCGTGGGGTGCGACCAGTCGAAGTCGACCGCGGAGTGGGCGTACGCCGCCAAAAGGGCCACCGCGGCCGCGACCTCGATCACGTCCGGACTTCGCACCCGCCGGCGGAGCATGGCCAGCAGCGGCCGCAGCGCCCACCACAGAACGGCGAGAAGCCCGAAGACGAACGGCAGTCCGAGCACCAGGCCGCCGTCCGAGAACGCCTGAAGGAAGCCGTTGTGGGCTTGCGGTGATCGAACCCAGCCGCTCGGGGTGTAGAGCGCGCTGGCCACCGCCAGGTCGTTGAACCCGCTGCCGACGATCGGATGATGCGTGGCCAGTTGGACGGCCTCACGCCAGAACTCGGTGCGGTACGTGCCGTTCTGGGTCAATGTCTGTCCGGTCGCGTCGCGCGCGGTCGTTGCGGTCCACGGCGCGGTGTAGCTGGGAAAGAACGGCGGACCGGGCAGCGCAAGAACCACCACGGCGGCCAAGCCGATCGTGCCGACCGCGCGGCCCAGCGCCTGCCGGCTCCGAACGCCGAAGGCGAACACCAGGACGAGGGCCACGGCAAGCGCGGCCATCGTCGCGCGGCTCGTCGAGAAGACGATGCCGGCGACACATACCGGCACGCTCACCCAGCCCACGAAGGTCCAGGGCCGCTTGGCCTGAAGTATCAAGCCGAGGCCGAGGATCGCCCCCGGCATGAGAAACGCCGCATACGGGTTGTACCAGTAAAAGGTGCCGTCCATCGGCGAAGCAGGGTTGCGGTTGCCCCACCAGGGGCTGAACGCGAGTGAGAACTGGTACACCCCGGCCAGGCAGACCGCAGCGCACACGAGCAGGCGGCGATCCGAGTCCCGCACGTACCTGCGCGCGGCGACGAACATCCCCGCCGCGATCGCGTATCCAGCCGCGACGTTGCTGCCGTACCAGCCGCTCGGCGCGAACGCGCATACCAGCAGCGCGCCAATGGCGGTGACTGCGGCAACGCTGATCGACGGAGTAGGACCCCGCCACGCCCTGACCGCAGGCAGGACCAGCAGCAACACCACCGCGAACACCAGCTCGTTGTGGACGCCGCGACCGCCGGTAGCGCGGGTGAACGGCACGGCCCAGACCGCCAGCGCCACAAGCATCGCAACATGCTCGAGGAGCTCCAGGCGGCCGGTACCCGCGAGGCCGGTGGCCACCTCCAATCGCGGCAGCTCCCGGCGGTGTTGCTCGTCAACCGCCACACAACCGCATCGACCGGCATCGGCAAGTACTTGACCGGCACGCATTCGGTTAAGGCTCCGGCGAGCACCGTCGATGAACACCCGTGCGTATCCTGGCCGCCGCGTCCCGTCTCGTCGAGAGGACCGCGGCGCGAACGGCAGTGCGGATCGAGGAAGCCGACGGCTGGTTGATCGCGCTGGGCGTGTTCGCGGTGCTGGCGGTGGTCTACTTCGCTACTGCCGACGTCGGCCGGGACAGTGTCAGTCCTGACACGGTCGCGGCGGCTTTGCCGGCCTGGGCATGGGCGACCCACCACACGTTGTATCTCGATCGCGTGGCGGTGCCGAACATCTGGGAGTACCAGCCGAAGGCGCATGTGGTGAGCAACCGGACTCCCGGCGTGGTCTTCTTCAGCATCCCCTTCTACCTCGCGGTCGGCCGGTCTGCCATCTTCAGCATGTTCGCGGCATGTCTTGCCGCGGCGACGGCCGCCGCCGGTTCCGCGGCGTTCCTGTTCGCGGCGATTCGGCGGCTGTGCGGAGCCAACCGAGCGCTCATCGCGACGGCGGTCTTCGCGTTCGGGACGGCGACTTGGTCGGTCGCGGCAGACACGCTGTGGCCGCATGGCCCGGACGAGCTCTTCCTCGCGGCGGCGATGTATTTCCTGTCGCGCAACCGTGCACTGCTCTCAGCCATCTCCGTCGCGCTCGCAGTGCCGATTCGAGCCCATGTCGCCGCGTTCGCGCTCGTTGCCGGCGTATGGCTGGCGGTTCGGCGCCGGTCAGCGTGGCCCCTCGTGACCTTCGGGCTGCCATCGGGGATCACGCTCTTCCTGCTGTGCTTGTACAACCACTGGATGTTCGGAACCTGGGCGATCTCGGGCGGGTACCCGTACGTCAACCACGACCTCGCGGCGTTGTCCGGCAGCGGGCACGTCAACTTCCCGATCGACGTCCTCGGCGCGTTGGTCTCCACCGACCGAGGCCTGTTGGTCTGGTGCCCGCTGATCGTCGTGCTCGCCTTCGCACTACGCCCTGCGTGGCGGCTGGCGCCGGACTGGGTGCGTATCAGTGCGGTGGCAGCCGTCGGCTACTTCCTGATCCAGATGAAGCTCAACTACTTCTCAGGAGGCGACCGGTTCTGGTCGTACCGGCTCACACTGGAACCGTTGATTCTGCTCACCCCGTTGCTCGTGCTCGCTGCCGTCGAGGTCAGCAGGCGACACCGGCTGTGGGGCGGCGGCGCAGTCGCGGCGGCGGTCTACGGCGTCGGAACGCAGGCAATCGGCGCGATCTTCTGGACACCGGACGATCTCGTCCATCACAGCCCATGGAGCTACTCGCATCTCGCCCACGAGCTTCGCTACGCGGGATGGGGGCCGAGAGTCGTGATGATCGTCACCGTCGCGCTCATGCTGTACGCCATCGGCGTCAGGCTGCGGCCGAGGCAGCCGGCCGAGCCGGCAATCGAACTGGCGGCGTCAGCCTGACATCAGCTCGAGGTAGGCGTCCGTGACCGCCGACCACGAGAACTTCTCCCGGGCCCGGTCGGCGCTGAGCGCCCGCAACCTGCCGAGCTCGGTTTTGCCCAGCGCGTCCGCCTTGCGGATCAGATCGGCCAGGTCCGCCTCGTCCGCGAAGTACCACGCGTCAGGACCGGCCACCTCACGATTCTCCGGGGTGTCCAGGACCAGGCACAGGTTGCCGGCACCCATCGCTTCGATGAGCGCCGGATGCGTGCCGCCGACCTCGGTGGCATGGATGTAGCACCGGGCGTTGCTCTGAAGCGCCCGGTAACCCTCGCCGAAGATCGGTCCCGGCAGGATCGCGTCCGGGTGCGCGGCCGCGCGCACGTCACGCTCGAGGTCAGGGTCGTACGTCGCCCCACCGAGCATGACCAGGCCGAGCCGGGTGCCCGCGGCGGCGTGTGCACGAGCAACCATCAACGGGTTGTTCTCCCGCTCCCACCGCGAGACATAGAGCGCGAAACGATCGGGACGAGCCGGAATGTCCGGTGGGAGCGGCGCTCCGCGAGGGATCGGATCGGCGCCGTACGGGATCATGACGGAGTCCGCGTCGTACCTGACCCGGTAGTAGGTGCGCACCTCCTCCGCGTCCGTGACGAGAACGCTGGCCCACTGGACCGACAACCACTCCCCTGCGCGATACCAGGCGCGTCCCGCGATTCCCCATTTGCCGCGACGCCACTCCAGCCCGTCCACGTTGATGAGGGTCCGACGGCCGGCAACCCGCAGCAGCGGCAGCACCGGGGCGTTGGCGGCGTTGCAGAGGATGACGTCTCGGATTCGGGTGCGTGTGACGAGATGCGCCACCGACAGCACGGTGTGCACCACGGTGTCGAGGTATTTGTTCGAGATCGTCGGCAACGTCACCAGCCGCACTCCCCGCCACTGCGACCCCTCCGTCGCGTAGGTCTTCCGGCAGTACACCGTCACCGGGACGCCGCGCTCGACCAGCCGCAGCGCAAGCCGCTCCGCGAACGTCTCGAAACCGCCGTAGTTGGCAGGGATGCCGCGCGTGCCGAGGATGGCAACGCCATGGGCAAGGCGCCTGGGCTCGCTACGGATCGCCCGCAGCTTGGGTGTCAGGCCGGTGGCGCGCAGCAGCGGTACGCCGTGCAGCATGGCGATGCTGGCGACCCGCATCTCCAGACCCAGCATCCCGGGGGCGATGAGGACGTCGATCCCGGCGTCCGCCAGCGCGCCGGCCAACCGTCCCGCCCGCAGCGGATCGGTGTCGCTCGGCAGGATCAGCCCGTCCAAACGGAGCTCGCGGGCCCGCGCGACGAGCTCGTCCGCGGCAAGGTCGCCGGGCAGTACGTCGACGACGACGAACGGCGACCCTGGTGCGCGGGTCAGGTCCCCCAGCAGGCGTCGCCCCGCCGCGTCGTCACCGACGACGGCGTAGCGTTCCAGTCCGATCCCGATCGGGACCAGCATCCGGCGCAGTCTGCGGATCGCACCTCGCGTCGCGATGCCGAACACCAGCAGCCACAGCGTGACGAGCCCGATCCAGGCCCTCGACAGGTCGGCGTCGATCAGAGCCTCGTTGACGATGAAGATCGCCACCCCGACGACGAAAGCCGCCTCCACCGCTTGCTCGACGTTCGTCTCGCCGAGTCGCAACGCTCCGCGCCGGTACAGGCCCGCCGCCCGGCCTGCCAGGACCCATCCCATGGCCATGGCAGCTGTCGTCACCTGGTAGCGAACGACGTACACGCCCGGAAGCCCCGCACTGCCGAAGCGCAGCGTGTAGGCAATCCATGATGCGAGCACCGCGGATCCGAGGTCGACGATGGCGAGCATGAGATCGGCACGGCGCCGAAGCGCGAACATTTGCCGCACGACAGCAAACTACTGTGCGCTCAGCCCGGTGCGCCCGCGTGCACGGACCACAGGCGGGCGCGCCGCGTAGCATGGCTCACGAGCCCTGATGAGAGTTCTGCTGGTCACGAAGTTCCTCCACTACGTCGGGGGCGTCGAGACCTATGTGCAGTGGCTCGCCCGCTCGCTCGTCGACGACGGACACGAGATCGCGCTCGTGGGCATGGCCCCGCAGCCCGAAAAGCCGGCGCTTCAGCTGCCGGCGGGTACCGAACTGTTCACCGCGCCGTCACGGTCGTACGCAGCGGACTCCGACCACCGAGTGCGGGATGCACTGGCATCGGTCTACAGTCCGGCCGCCCGGCAGACGATGGAGGCCGCCATCCGCAGCTTCCGCCCCGATGTGGCGCACTTCCACAGCACCTGCCACCAGCTCACCCCGTCGATCTTCCACGCCGCGGCCCGTCACAGGCTTCCGTCGGTGATGACTGCCCACGAGTACAAGCTCGTGTGCGCCAACCAGGTCCTGTACGACGACCGCGCCCAGACCGTCTGTACGGCGTGCGTCGGCGTCAGTGCACCGCGAAAGTTCCTCGCGATCACCAGCCGCCGTTGCATCAAGGGGAGCATCGGCGGTGCGTTGCTGGGCGCCGTCGAGGCACCGATCAGCACCCAGCTGTGGGGGCGGACGGAGGGCACCGTCCTTGCACCGTCGGCGTTCATGGCGGGCGTGCTGCGAGGCGACGGTCTGCCGAGCGACCGCGTCGAGCACCTCGAGCTTCCGTGGCCCGAGGTACGTGTCCCTGAAGCGGTCGGTCGTGACTCCGTGCTCTATTTCGGGCGCATCGAGAAGGAAAAAGGGATCTTCGTCGCCCTCGACGCGTGGGCGAAGGTGCACGAGCGGCTACCGGGACTGACGCTGCGCATCGCCGGAGCCGGTAACGCCCTCGACGAGGCTCGGCACGTCGGAACTCGTCTGCCCCGCGTCGAGTTCCTCGGCCACCTCCAGCAGGCCGAGCTCGCGAGGGAGCTCGATCGGTCCGTCATGACCGTTCATCCGTCGTTGTGCAACGAGAACAGTCCGTTCAGCGTTCGCGAGAGCCTGTGCGCGGCGGTGCCTGCCGTCGTTTCCCGCATCGGCGGGATGCCCGAGCTCGTCGACGAGCCCACCGGTCGCATCGTCTCGCCGGGTGACGTCGAGGAGTGGGCCGAGGCGATTCTCGCGGAGGCGGAACGGGCGATCGCCGGCGCCGACGCGCTCCTCAGCGCGGTGACGGCGCGCAGGCTGTCGCCGACTCGTCACCTCGAGTCGCTCGTCGCGGCGTACCAGAAGGCGAACCGGTCGCGTTCTACGATGGCCTCGTCGACCCAGCCGACCTGAGAGGCGAGCTTCATATGCGGCTTGGCCTCGTCGGAGTGGGCTACTTCCCGTTTCTGATTGCGGGTGAGAAGAACTTCTACTTCCGGCTGGTGCCTGAGCTACGCCCGAAGCTCGACGACCTCGTCGTCATCTCGGTCAACGACGCAGCCGAGCGCATTTCCCATCAGGACACGCCCGCCGGCGAGGTGCCGATCTACAACTTCGTGCGACCGATCGACGGACGACGCGACAACCGCCACTTCGGGACCACGAACGGCGTCCGTCATTACCATCATCGCCACAACGCGATGCGCGAGATCGGCGAGAAGTCGGCGACACTCCTCCTGGGCACGCGCCGGATCCGGCAGATCGTCAAGGACCACTCGCTGGACTGGCTATACTTCCTGGACAACTTCGGCCCTGGCATGGCGTACGCCCGCCGCGCGTTCGGCACCAGCGTCGGCTTCGCCGCCGCCAACTATCAACCCCGCGGTGCGCGGTACGACGCATTGCAGCAGCGCTTCGTCCAACCGCTGGACCTGGTCGTCACCTACTCGAAGGCCTACCGCGACATCCTGCGCACGATGCTTCCGGCGGAACGTATCGAAGTCATCCATTGGGGCGTTGACCCGGAGGGGTTCACACCGAGATCGCAAGCCGATCGCGACGCGGCGCGTGCTGAGCTCGGCATCTCGCCCGGCGCCACGCTCGTGGTCTGGTCCGGCTTCCTCCAGCAGATCCAGGCCGAGGACTTCCGCAGGACAGTGGCGATCGCCCGTGAGGTACGCAGCGCGCGGCGCGACATCGAGTTCCTGTTCTGCTTCAAGCCAGAGACCTATCGCGCCGACTTCAGCGTCGAGTCGGCGGACGGGGTCCAGGTGCTGTGTGGCGTCCCCCGCTTCGTCGACCTCCTGGCGGCGGCGGACGTCTTCCTCTCCCCCGTCGGCAACGTCCGCTCGACGGTCTCGCCGCCGCTGACCTGGATCGAGGCGATGTCAATGGGCACTCCCGTCCTCAGCACGCGTGTCGGCGGCGCGGCAGAGGTCATCGACGACGGCGTCTCCGGCTACCTCGTCGACGGCTACGCGCAGCTCGCCGATGCGCTTCGGAGAATGGGCAGCCCCACCGAATCGATGCGAGCGGCGGCACGCCGCACCGTCATCGATCGCTACCAGATCGCGACCGCGGCCGCTCGCCACATCGACGCCTTCCAGAAGCGCGGCCGGCGTGACTGACGATCCGAAGGTCGCTGAGGCCTGGCTCGACGCCGACTCGGCTGCCGACTACGAGCGTCGACGGTTCACCACGCTGGCGGGACGGCTGTCCCAGCGGCTCGACTTCATCGCGTTGCGGCGAAGCCTTCACGGACTGCCGAAGAGCGCACCGATTCTCGACCTCCCGTGCGGGACCGGGCGAGCGTTGCGGTTCATGGCGGCGCGGGGCTTTCGCAACCTCTCCGGCGCCGACGTGTCGCCGGCCATGCTTGCCGTCGCCAAGTCGGCGGCCGGCAACGTCACGTTCGTCGAGTGCGACGCCTCGAAGACCAACCTGCCCTCTGCCGGCTACGACCTGGTGTTCTCGATGCGGTTCTTCGGGCATGTAGCCCCTGAGGACCGGCCCGCCATTCTCGAAGAGATGGCCCGTCTCTCGGCGGGCCGTGTGGTCATCGAGATTCCGATCTCCTCTCGCTCGGCGCACTTTGCCAAGTCCGTCTTACGACGGCACACCGTGGGAAGCCGGTTGCCGAGCAAGTTCGACTGGCACGCGGGATCGCTTCGCACTTTCCGCGCGCAGGCCGCAGCGGCAGGGCTGGAGGTCGTGGCCGCCCGTCGCAAGCTGCCCGTCCTGTCCGACTCCCGGTTCGTGGAGCTGCGGGTGATCCCGCGCTAGGAGCGCTTGCCGAGCGCATGCCGGAGATCCGCGACGGCCAGGGACGGCCACGTCCGGATCGCCACCAGCCGCCAGGCGAGGACAGCCATCGCGACGCCCTGCGCGACCGAGCCGAGTCCGGACGCCACGGCGACGCCACGCGCTCCGTAGTGCTCGCCGAGCCCGAACTCGGCGCCGAGCGTGGCGATGGTGACGGCAACGGATCCGATCATCGTTGCCCGTTGATGACCGGTCGAGGTGAGCACCACCGCCGCACCAGCGGTCAGCGCCGCCGCAGCGGGTCCGATTGCCAGCAGCGCAAGCAGCACCCCGCCGCCGGCGTAGGCGTGTCCGAACACCACCCGAATCGCCGGCCCGCCGACGCACGCGGCGACGATGCACCCCACGCAGGTCAGCCCGCCCGACACCGATGCGGCCGCGCGTGCCACCCGCTCAATGCGGTCCCGATCGTTTCTCGACCACAGCCCGGCGACGACCGGGGCGAGTACCAGCGTGCCGGCGACGTAGGGAACGAAGAGCAGGTTGCAGATCCGCGACGCGAGGTTGTACGTCGCGGTGTCGACTCGGCTTGCCAAATGTCCGACGATCAACGTGTCGCCTTGAACGAGCAGGCGGTTGGCCACGGTGTACACGAGGATCGGCAACGCGAAACGCACCACCGCGCTTATCTCGACACTGAGATCGGCGGTCCGTCGAGTGGGGTGCGTGGCGCGACCCAACGACGCGAGCATCGCTAACGACGCACACACCGACAGCGCACACACCGCAACCGCGTAGACGAGCACGACTCGCCTGACGGTCACGGCGTCGGCCGCCGCGAGGCCGCCGATAGCGCCCAGGATCAGGACCGCTCGGCCGGCGAACCCGAAGGTCACGGCCAGCCCGACACGATGAAAGCCGCGAAAGATCTCCGCGACCGTGATCTGAAAACCTTCGAAGACGACCCCAACCGCGACCAAGGTCGACAGCCGAGCCAGCTGCGGGTCGTGGGTGAAGTCGCGAAGGGTCGGTGGCAGGACGACGAGGGCGAGCACCGGAAGCAACAGCGCCGCGATCACCGCCGCGACGAGCCACGTCGACCATGCGGCTCGTTTCGCCCCGGAAGCGCCGTCGGAGGTCAGCCGGGCGGAGATGAGGCGGACCGCGGTCGGCGGCAGCCCGAACTGCGAAACCACCGCCCCGAGGGTCAAGACGGTGAAGAAGATCACCACGCTGCCGTAGTCCGCCGGACGCATCGCCCGTGCCAGCACGAGCAGGATGGCGAAGGTGCCGACCCGGTACGACGCCTCGCCGATGACGACGACGCCGGCCGACGACCTCAGATAGCGGCCCAGCCTTCCGGTTTCGAGCACACCGTCGGGCGGCGGCTCGGTACCGCCAGCAATGGGCTCAGCGTCCGATTGCAGGCTCACCCGAGCGGATGCGGGCCTCGGAGCGTCAGCACCTCCGCGACCGCCTTGAGCGCTACCGCGTTCGGGTCCTCCGGATGGAGCTCGAAGCCGGTGCCGTCGACGAATCCCAGCCGAACCGCGGGATCGCTCGTCGGCATCGGGTCCTCGGCGAGCGGCGGCATCGGGATGCTCGGCGACGGCGCGGGCGATATCGGGATGCTCGGCGACGGCGCGGGCGGCAGCGGATCGGCGGGCGGTGCCGCCACCAGCGGCGGCTGCACGAACGGCGGCGGGCCCACGGCGACCGGTGGCGGCGCGACCGGCGCGTCCGGCGCCGGCGGGGGTACGACGGTCACCGTCGTCTCAGGTGGCGGCATCACGACCGACGGGACGCCGGGATCGCCGGCTTGCGCCCACGAGCCGGGCGTATAGCTGCCCAGCGGATTCGCGCGGTCCGCGTCCTTACGCGGCGAACGTCGGGGCCAGCGCACGTACCGACTGTACGCCGCGATCGGGGTCCCGGCGGGCAACGAAACGTGCAGGTCAGCGGGCGTTTCCGGCGTACCGGACGAAATCAGCGGTTCCTCGCCGTCGCGCTGCCGAGGAAGCGGTTCTTGACCCGCACCGCCGCGTCGTAATGGCGGGCGAGGGAACGCTTCAGCGTCCCGGCGTCCTCCGGCGCCCAGCCCGTCGTGCGGGGCTTCGTGCTGCCGACCTCGATCCGCTGGTAGGCGTACGTCGCGATCGACTTACGCGTCACCCCAGGCGGCAGCGCCATCTTCTTGAAGCCGTGGTAGGTGTGCGCGTCGCTGAGCATGATCACGCCGCGGTTGAACAACGGCTCGATCGCCCGGGCCTCGCCGTCGAGGCTCGCCTTGATGAGCAGGCGGCCGTCGTACTCGGGCTTCCAGTCCTTGTTGAGGTAGAGCAGGATGTTCAGCGTCCGCAGCCAGTCGGGGTGCAGCGGGTGCACGTTGAAGTCGACGTGGTTGTCGAGGTACCCGCCGTCGGCGCTCTGATGGAACCCGCCACCGTGGAAGGCAGGGTCGACGAAGAGCTCCTTGCCCGTCAGCGCCGAGATGAAGGTCCGGAACTGCTCACCCATCAAGGCGTCGTAGAGGGCACGCGAGGCCTCGCCCTGCTCGGCGACGCTCGACAGCTCGTGCTTGTCCCCGAACACGTAGTCGCGCGACTTGGGCATCGCGTCCGGCTTCGGGAACTCGCGCAACACCGCGTCCGCTGCCGCCGCTTCCAGGAAGTCGTCGATGACGAGCACCGGGAACGGCGATGCCGTCCGGTAGGTCTCGGCGAGCTCCTCGCCACGACCGATCCAGTCGTTGAACACGGCTAGGCCTGGGCGGCGGTCGCCGTGTCGAGGGAGTCGACGACGGCGTAGAGCAGCGCGAGCAGCACACCCTTGACCGACTCGCGATCGGTCACGTCACACGGCACGATCGGCGTGCCCGACTCGAGGTCGAGCATCCCGCGGATGCGCCCCTCCTCGGCCTCGTCGAGGCTGTCGGCGCGGTTGTAGCCGACCACGAACGGGACGTGGGCCATGGCGCGGAACGCCTCGAGGATGCTGGCCGCCTCGCTGAGGGAGTCCGGCCGCGCGGCGTCGACGAGCAGCACGTAGCCGAGCATGCCTTCGGACAGGATCTCCCACATGAAGTCGAACCGGTCCTGGCCGGGAGTGCCGAACAGGTAGAGGACCAGGTCGCGGTCGATCGTGATGCGGCCGAAGTCCATCGCGACGGTCGTATCGGTCTTGCGGGACAGCTCGACGTCGCTGACGGCCTTCTCGGTCGACAGCACCGTGATCTCGCTGATGGTGCGGATCAAGGTCGTCTTGCCGGCGGCGAACGGACCGGTCACCACGATCTTGACCGCGGTGCCGCCCTGACGTCGGCGCGTTCTGGCTACCACTTACAACCCCCGAACGCCGGCGATCAGCCGCAGCAGCAGGCTCTTGTTGACATTTGGGTCGCGCTCGATCGCAGCCGGCGTACCGGCAGCTCCGTTCGCGGATGCGGCGGTGAACACTTCGGCCGGTTGCGGCTGCGGCACCGACGTGAACGGTCCGGGGTCGCGGTGCGGCACCACCGGCCGCGGCGCGGGCGCGGCAGGTGCAGGTGCAGGGGCGGGCGGAGTGGGTGGTGGCGCAGGGGTCTCGTAGACCGGCTGCACCGGTGTCGGCGGAACGTACGGTGCCGGGATCGGCTCCGCCGGGAACGTCGCCGGGGGCGGCGGCGCAGGGGTTGCCGGGGCGGGTTGGGCCGGTACGGCGACCGGTCCGGTCGTGACCGGAGCCTCGATGGCGCTGAACAGCTCCTGGCGGCGGGTCAGCGCGGTCACGCCGCCGTCCTCGGTCTCGAGCAGCTTGCGCGCCACGAGGTCGGCGAGGGTGACGACGACGGCGTACTCGCCGCGGCCGCACAGATCCACGATCTCGCCGACCGAGCGCTGACCGTCGACGAGAGCGAGGATCGACCACTCGTCGGCGCTGAGCTGAGGCTCCGCCGGCGGGTCGCAGGTGATGGTCAGCACGGTGTCCTGGTCGGCGACGGCCGGGTCGATCGTGGCCCACTGGTCCAGGCGCCGTCGGGCCTCGGCCACGACGTCGTCAACCCGGCAGTTGACGCCGACCCCGTCGCGATTGGGCTCGTCGACGACGAAGGCGAACGAGCCGTCCGTCCAGCGCATCAGGTCGAAGACGGCGTCCATGATCTGCTCGGTCACCAACGAGTGCAGGTCACCTTCGTCGATCGCGTCCGCGTCGCGCAGCACGCTGGCCACCCCGGCGTCGGCGTCGAGGCGGACCTGGGTCACGGCCGCGGTGAGGGCGGCGTCGGTGACCCGACCGCTGCCGGCGATCCGCCGGCCGAGTGACTGCCGCGACAGGTCGGAGGCTCCCCCGGTCAGCATGCCGTCGGCGAACCAGACCGCGCCATGGGAGCCCGACCGCTGCAGGTGCAGCCCGCCGGTCTTCTTGGTCATGCTCAGCAGCGAGAAGATGTCGGGCAAGCTGAAGGCATCGAGGGTGCCTTCAAGCTTCACGGTTGACCTCGGCTGCTAGTGGTTGCGGTTCGGTGCGACTCGTCGGATCAGGACCAGGACTGCTGCTCGCCGACCGGGGCGCCGGCACCGTTGCTGCCGTTGGGCAGGTGCGTCGCCCACGCCGGGTCTGAGGTGATCGGTGCGTACGCCGGCAACGGCTGCGTGTCGGCATTCGGCTCGCCGACCGGCTTCACATAGGTGTCGGCACCGGCTGCGTAGGGCACCGCCTCGGGGGCCATCGGGGCCGGCACGTAGGCCGGGACCTCAGCCTGGACCGGCGGTGCGGGCGGGTAGTCGACCGGCGCCGGCGCGTACGACGGGGGCTCGTAGGCGGGCGGCTCGTACGCGGCCGGCTGCGGCTGGTAGGCAGGAGGCGCAGCGGGCGCGGGGGCGTAGCCGGCGGCCGGTGCAGCCGCGGGCGCCGCGGCCGCCTCGTGTGAGTTGCGCAGGACCTCAGCGACCCGTTCGGCCGCTCGGCGTACTTCGTAGAGCATCATGCCGACCTTGGCCTCGCGGGCCGCGACCGCGACCAGCACGGCTTCGTCCTCGGCCCCGCACAGGAACACGGTGCCGTGGTCGCCCTCGATGTAGACCTGGTTGAGTCCGCCGCGGCCGAGGCCCTCCGCGGCGCGCTCGCCGAGGCTGAGCAGCGACGCGCTCATCGCGGCGACGCGGTCCTCGTCCATCGCGGCCGGAAGCGCGCTCGCCATCGGCAGGCCGTCGAAGGACACCACCGCCGCCGCCTCAACCTCCGGCGCCTGCGCCAGCAGATCAGCGATCACGCGGTCGAGCTGCTGTGAGCGGCTGGACAGGTCGGACATCGCAACACACCTCGTCTCAGGGGCCGCGTCTCGTCGGCCTCACCACTCCATCGGCCTAATCCCCGATGGCCTTGAATCACCCGATCACGGCGCGTCGGCGAGCATCTCCGGGGTCAGGGACGCCTCCGTGTTGGGAATACCCAGTTCGTCGGCACGTACGTCCGCCATGGCGAGCAGCCGGCGGATCCGCCCGGCGATCGCATCCTTGGTCAGCGGCGGCTCGGCCAGCGCCCCGAGCTCCTCCAGCGAGGCATTCGCATGCTCGAGGCGCAGCCGCCCGGCCGAGAGCAGATGCTCCGGCGCCTCGTCACCCAGGATCTCCATCGCGCGGGAGACCCGCGCTCCGGCGGCAACTGCCGCGCGGGCGGAGCGGCGCAGGTTCGCGTCGTCGAAGTTCGCGAGCCGGTTCGCGGTTGCCCGGACCTCGCGGCGCAACCGGCGCTCCTCCCACGCCAGGACACTGTCGTGCGCACCGAGCTTGGTCAGCATCACCCCGATCGCGTCGCCGTCGCGGATCACGACCCGGTCGACGCCCCTGACCTCCCGGGCCTTGGCGGCCACCCCGAGCCGCCGCGCCGACCCGACCAGCGCGAGGGCGGACTCCGGCCCGGGACAGGTGATCTCCAGCGACGAGGACCGACCCGGCTCGGTGAGCGAGCCGTGGGCCAGGAACGCACCGCGCCAGGCGGCGGCCGCGTCACACAGCGCGCCGGAGACGACCTGCGGCGGCAGGCCCCGCACCGGGCGGCCGTTGCCGTCCACCAGGCCGGTCTGTCGGGCGAGCGCCTGAGCGTCCTTCGTCACGCGGACGAGGTAGCGCGACCCTTTGCGAAGGCCGGCCGCAGAGACCACCGCGAGCTCCGAGCTGTGCCCGTAGACCTCGGCGAGGTCCTTGCGAAGGCGGCGCGCGGTGGCACCGGTGTCCAGATCGGCCTCGATCATCAGCTGGCCCTTGCCGATCAGGTGCAGTCCGCTGGCGAAGCGCAACAGCGTCGCGATCTCGGCCTTACGGCAGCACGGCTTGGTCACAACGACGCGAGCCAGCTCGTCCTTGACCGCTGCCGTCATTGCCATCCAATGTCCCCTCAGGAGCGAAAGATCGAGGCGTACGCCGCGGCAAGCCGCTGCGGGTCGTGGGTCGGCACGGTCTGGTCCGCGCCGAGGTGGGCCACCACGAGCTGCGCACCGAGGCTCGCCGCGCCGGCCTCCAACGATGCCATGCCGTCTGCGGTGGACCTGCGGGGAGCCAGCACGACGTCGACGTGAAGGTCAGGCGCGTGGGCCGCGAGGACCTCGAGGTGGGTCGTCGGCGAGAAGCCCTCGGTCTCCCCCGTCTGCGCCGACATGTTCAGCGTGACGACGCATCGCGCCTTGGACTCGGCGAGCGCCTTGACGATCCCCGGGACCAGCACGTGCGGGATCACGCTGGTGAACCACGACCCCGGCCCGAACACCACCCAGTCGGCGTCGAGCACCGCCTCGACCGCCTGCGGGCAGGCCTCAACGCCCGGCGGGTCGAGGCGCACGCCGACGACCTGGCCCGGCGTGGTCGCGACGGCGACCTGTCCGCGGACCTCGTGCAGCGCCGTACGATCGCCGGGCTCGAGCCCGAGCACGTCGGCAACGATGTCGAGCGGCGTGGTCGACAGCGGCAGGACCCGCCCGACGGCACCGAGCAGCCGGCCGACCGCGTCGAGGGAGGCGACCGGATCGTCGAGGATGTCGGTGAGACCGACCAGCAGGAGGTTGCCGACCGGGTGTCCCGCCAGGGTGGCCTCACCGCCGAACCGGTGCTGGCACACCGACGCCCACAGCTGCGAGTCCGCGTCCTCGCCGGCCAGTGCCGCCAGCGCCATGCGCAGGTCTCCGGGTGGCAGCACCCCGAGCTCCTGCCGGATCACCCCGCTGGAGCCGCCGTCGTCGCCGACCGTCACGACCGCGGTGAGGTTCGGCGTCACCCGGCGCAGCGCGGCCAGCGAAGCCGACAGCCCGTGGCCGCCGCCGAACGCGACCACCTTGTGGGCGGATGTGCCATCCGCTCCCCGATCGGCGAGCGGAGGTGCCGTCCGCTCTTCGGGGGCGGTCATTCGCGGTCCTTGTCGCGATGGCTCAGCGTGACGTCGACGCCGTCGCCGCGCAACCGGTTGGTCAGCTCCTCGGCGATCGCCACGCTGCGGTGACGGCCGCCGGTGCAGCCGATCGCGATGGTGGCGTACTGCTTGCCCTCGTTGACGTAGCCGAGCTCGTAGCGGCGCAACAGCCGGGTTGCGTCGTCGACGAACTCGGCAGCGCCCGGCTGGCCGAAGATGTAGTCGCGGACCGCCGGATCCTGACCGGACAACGGCTTGAGCTCGGGCACCCAGTGCGGGTTCGGCAGCAGCCGGCAGTCGATGACGACGTCGGCGTCGACCGGCAGTCCGTACTTGTAGCCGAAGGTGACCATCGACACGTGCAGCTCGTTGGCGCCGCTCTCGTCGAAGACGGCGGCGATCTTCGCCCGGAGCTCGTGGACGTTGAGCGCGCTGGTGTCGAGGACGACGTCGGCGACGCCGCGCACCTCGTGGAGCAGCTCGCGCTCCTCCGCGATCCCTTCGAGGACGCGGCCCCCGCCCTGCAACGGGTGCGGGCGGCGTACGCCGTCGAAGCGGCGGACCAACACCTCGTCCGGCGCCTCCAAGAACACGATGCGGGGGTCGAATCCCCCCTCCCGCACGCCGGCGAGGGCGGCGCTGAGGTCGGAGTTGAAGCCTCGGCTGCGGACGTCCACGACGACACCGACCCGATCCACGCCGCCGCCGGACTTCGCCGCGAGGTCAGCGACGTCCGGGATCAGCGCCGGCGGCAGGTTGTCAACGACGAACCAGCCGAGGTCTTCCAAGCACTTCGCCGCGGTGCTGCGTCCCGCCCCGGACAGGCCGGTGATGACGGCGAGCTTCAACGACGGGTGAGCAGCTGCGGCGGGATCTGTCATGGCGCTGTCCCCGAGCCTGCCACCGACGCGGGCACCGTGTCCTGGGATTCCAGAATCTCGCCCGTCACAGGATCCACCGCGGGCGCAGCAGGAGCAGCAGCCGCCAGTGCGGCGTGGATCGCCTCGGCAGTACGACGGCCGACCCCGGGCACCTCGGCGAGCTCCTCGACCGAGGCCGCCCGCATCCGCTTGACCGACCCGAACTTGCGCAGCAACGCCTTGCGCCGGACCTCACCCAGGCCCGGGATCCCGTCGAGGGCGCTGTCGACCATTCCCTTCGAGCGCCGCTGCCGGTGATAGGTGATGGCGAACCGGTGCGCTTCGTCGCGGACCCGTTGGAGCAGGTAGAGGGCCTCGCTGGTCCGCGGCAGGATGACCGGGTCGGGACGTCCCGGCAGCCAGACCTCCTCGAGCCGCTTCGCGAGGCCGCAGAGCGCGACGTCGTCGATGCCGAGCGCCGCCATCGCGTCGGCCGCCGCCGCGACCTGGGGCGCGCCACCGTCGACCACGACCAGCTGCGGCGGGTAGGCGAACTTGCGCGGCTTGCCGGTCTCGGGGTCGATGGGTGACATCGGCGCGTCGTTCGGCGTACCCGCCTCGGCGGTGTCGATCTCGACCTCAGCGGTGTCGATGCGCTCTTCGAGGTAGCGCCGGAAGCGGCGGCTGATCACCTCACGAATCGATCCGACGTCGTCCTGACCCGGCCCACGGACCGCGAACCGGCGGTACTCGCTCTTGCGCGCCGACCCGTCCTCGAACACCACCATCGAGGCGACGATGTCGCTGCCCTGCAGGTTGGAGACGTCGAAGCACTCGATGCGAAGCGGCGCCTGGTCGAGACCGAGCGCGTCCTGGAGCTCCTGTAGTGCCAGCGCTCGCGCCGTCAGGTCGCTGGACCGGCGCAGCTTGTGCCGCTGGAACGACTCCTTGGCGTTGCGTTCGACCGTCTCGATCAGCGCGCGCTTGTCGCCGCGCTGCGGCACCCGCAGGTCGACCCGCCCGCCGCGCGCGAGGCCGAGCAGCTCCGCTACGACGTCCGCGTCCTGCGGCAGCTCGGGCACGAGCACCTCGCGCGGCACGTCCACCTCGGCGGCACCCGCGTCGAGGTAGGCCTGGGTCAGGAACTGCTCGACGAGACCGGCGGTGTCGATGTCCTCGACCTTCTCGACCACCCAACCGCGGACGCCTCGCACCCGGCCGCCGCGCACGTAGAAGACCTGCACCGCGGCCTCGAGCTCGTCCTGGGCGAACGCGACCACGTCGGCGTCCGTCCCGTCGCCGAGCACGACGGCCTGCTTCTCCATCGCGCGGTTCAGCGCACCGATGTCGTCGCGTAGCCGCGCGGCCCGCTCGTACTCCTGCGCTTGGGACGCGGCGCGCATCTCCCGCTCGAGTCGCTTCACGAACTTCTGCGTCTGGCCGGACATGAAGTCGACGAAGTCCTGCGCGATCGCGCGGTGCTCGTCGGCGCTGACCCGGTCGACGCAAGGCGCGGAGCACTTGCCGATGTAGCCCAGCAGGCACGGCCGGCCGACCTGGCCCGCCCGCTTGAACACGCCAGCGCTACAGGTGCGCACCGGGAAGACCCGCAGCAGCGCGTCGAGGGTGTCCCGGATCGCCCAGGCATGGGCGTACGGCCCGAAGTACTTCACGCCCTTGCGCTTCGCGCCCCGCATCACCTGGGCCCGGGGGTAGGCCTCGTCGAGGGTGACGGCGAGCCACGGGTAGGACTTGTCGTCGCGGTAGCGGACGTTGAACCGCGGGTCGAACTCCTTGATCCAGTTGAACTCGAGCTGGAGCGCCTCGACCTCGGTCGAGACGATCGTCCAGTCGACGGAGGCGGCGGTCCGGACCATCCGTTGGGTGCGCGGGTGCAGCGCCGCGATGTCCTGGAAGTAGGAGCCGAGCCGGCTGCGCAGGCTCTTCGCCTTGCCGACGTAGATGACCCGGCCGTGCTCGTCACGGAACCGGTAGACGCCGGGTGAGTCGGGGATCGTGCCGGGAGCCGGTCGATAGCTCGCCGGGTCCGCCACGCCTGTCGAATCTAGTCCGCACCACCGACAGAGCCCCAGTGCGTGAAGAGCGACGTGTAGCCGACTACACGTCGCTCTTCACGCACCGCAGAGGTCAGGCTCGCTTGCGGGTGGCCGCCGTGCGCTTCGCCGCTTTCGGCTTCGCGACGCGGGTGCCGAGGATCTCGGCCAGGAACCGGCCGGTGTGCGACTCGGGCACCGTCGCGATGTGCTCCGGTGACCCGGCGGCGACGATCGTGCCACCGCCGCTACCACCCTCCGGGCCCATGTCGATGACCCAGTCGGCGGTCTTGATCACGTCGAGGTTGTGCTCGATGACGATCACGGTGTTGCCCGCCTCGACCAGGCGGGTGAGCACCCCGAGCAGCTTGCGAATGTCCTCGAAGTGCAGGCCGGTGGTCGGCTCGTCGAGGATGTAGACGGTCCGTCCGGTCGAGCGCCGCTGAAGCTCGGAGGCGAGCTTCACGCGCTGCGCCTCGCCCCCGGAAAGCGTGGGTGCGGGCTGGCCGAGCCGGACATAGCCGAGCCCGACGTCGACCAGCGTCGTCAGGTGACGCGCGATCGCCGGAACCGCGGCGAAGAACTCGGCGCCCTCCTCGATCGGCATGTCGAGCACGTCGGCGATCGTCTTGCCCTTGAAGTGCACCTCGAGCGTCTCGCGGTTGTAGCGGGCGCCGTGGCACACCTCGCACGGGACGTAGACGTCCGGCAGGAAGTTCATCTCGATCTTGATGGTTCCGTCGCCCGCGCACGCCTCGCAGCGGCCGCCCTTGACGTTGAACGAGAAGCGGCCCGGCAGGTAGCCACGCACCTTGGCTTCGGTCGTCTCGGCGAACAGCGAGCGGATCCGGTCGAACACGCCGGTGTACGTCGCGGGGTTCGACCTAGGGGTCCGCCCGATCGGTGACTGGTCGACGCCGACGACCTTGTCGACCAGGTCCAGCCCGGTCACGGTGCGGTGCCGGCCGGGCACCATCCGGGCGCCGTTGAGCTCGCGAGCGAGCACCGAGTAGAGGATGTCGTTGACCATCGTCGACTTGCCCGAGCCCGACACCCCGGTGACCGCCACGAAGCAGCCGAGCGGGAACTCGGCGGTGACCTCCCGGAGGTTGTGCTCCCGCGCCCCGACGACGGTCAGCTGCCGGTCCGGCGACGGCTGGCGACGGATGTCGGGGATCGGGATCTCGCGCCGGCCCGACAAGTAGGCGCCGGTGATCGAGCGGTCCACCTTCAGCAGGTCGTCGTAGGTCCCGGAGTGGACGATCTCGCCGCCGTGCTCGCCGGCCCCCGGGCCGATGTCGACCACCCAGTCGGCGGTGCGGATCGTGTCCTCGTCGTGCTCTACGACGATCAGCGTGTTGCCCATGTTGCGCAGCCGGACCAGCGTCTCGATCAGCCGGCGGTTGTCCCGCTGGTGCAGCCCGATCGACGGCTCGTCGAGGACGTACAGCACGCCGACCAGCCCCGAGCCGATCTGCGTGGCCAGCCGGATCCGCTGGGCCTCACCGCCGGCGAGGGTCGCTGCCGCCCGGTCCAGCGACAGGTAGTCCAGCCCGACGTCGACCAGGAAGCGCAGCCGCTCGTTGATCTCCTTCAGCACCCGGCTGCCGATCTGAGCCTCGCGCGGGGTCAGCTTCATCGCGGCCAGCCACGTGGCGCACTCGCCGATCGGCAGCTTCGCCACCTCGGCGATCGAGCGGCCGTTGAGGCTGACCGCCAGCGCCTCCGGCTTCAGCCGCGCGCCGTCGCACGCCGGACACGGCACTTCGCGCATGAAGCCCTCGAAGCGGTCCCGGCTGGTGTCGCTCTCGGCCTCGCTGTGACGGCGCTCGACGTGCGGGATGGCCCCTTCGAAGCGCGTGTAGTAGGACCGCTCCCGGCCGTACCGGTTCTTGTAATGGACGTGGATCTGCTTGGGATAGCCCCGCAGCACCGCCTGCTGGGCCTTCGCGGGCAGGTCCTCCCACGGCGTCGTGACCTTGAAGCCGAGCTCTTCGCCGAGGGCGACCATCAGCCGGGTGAAGTAGTCGCGCCCGTTCTGGCCGAAGAACACCGACACCGCACCATCGGCGAGCGACTTGGTCGGGTCGGGGACGATCAGCTCCTCGTCCGCCTCCAGCTTCACGCCGAGCCCGGTACACGTCGGGCAGGCGCCGTACGGCGAGTTGAACGAGAAGGTGCGCGGCTCGAGATCCTCGATGGTCAACGGGTGGTCGTTGGGACAGGCGAGCCGCTCGGAGTACTTGCGCTCGCGGTGCGGGTCGTCCTCCGGCAGGTCGACGAAGTCGAGTACGACGATGCCCGAGGCGAGGTTGAGCGCGGTCTCCACCGAGTCGGTCAGCCGGCGCTTGGCCGACGCTTTGACCGCGAGCCGGTCGACCACGACCTCGATGTCGTGCTTTTCGTACTTGGCGAGCTTCGGCGGGTCGTCGAGCCCGATCACGGTGCCGTCCACCCGGGCCCGGGCGAAGCCCTTGGTCTGCAGCTCCCGGAACAGCTCGGCGTACTCCCCCTTGCGGCCTCGCACGACCGGGGCCAGCACCTGGAACCGGGTCCCCTCGGCCAGGTCCATCACCCGATCGACGATCTGCTGCGGCGTCTGGCGGGCAATCGGCTCGCCGCAGACCGGGCAGTGCGGCGTGCCGATCCGCGCGTAGAGCAGCCGGAGGTAGTCCCAGACCTCGGTGATCGTCCCGACGGTCGAGCGCGGGTTGCGGCTCGTCGACTTCTGGTCGATCGACACCGCCGGGGACAGCCCCTCGATGAAGTCCACGTCGGGCTTGTCCATCTGGCCGAGGAACTGCCTGGCGTACGCCGACAAGGACTCGACGTAACGCCGCTGCCCCTCGGCGAAGATGGTGTCGAAGGCCAGGCTCGACTTGCCGCTGCCGGACAGCCCGGTGAACACGATCAGGGCGTCGCGAGGCAGATCCAGGCTGACGTCGCGCAGGTTGTGCTCGCGCGCACCCCGGACGATCAAGCGGTCGGCCATGGCTGCTTTCTCGGTGTCGGACGGCAGGGGGCGGGAGTCGGGTCCGATGTTACGTGCCGACGCCGACAGCCTCGCGCCGTATCGTGCGGTCATGACCGATGACTACACCGGGGCAGTGACAGTCGGCGGGCCGCCCGACATCCGCGACCTCGGCGGCGGGCTGCGCCTGGCGAAGGTGGCGGTGGGGCCGTACGACAACAACTGCTACTTCCTGAAGTGCGCCGACACCGGCGACGTCCTGCTGATCGACGCCGCGCACTCCCCCGACGTACTTCTCGGGGTCCTCGACCAGGACCGGCTCCAGCGGATCGTCACCACGCACCAGCACCCGGACCACTGGGCCGCGCTGCCGGAGATGGTGGCGGCCACCGGGGCGCCGGTCGCGGCTCACCCGCAGGACGCCGAGCCGCTGCCGGTTCCGGTCAGCGAGCCGATCAACGAAGGCGACACGGTCACGGTCGGGACGCACCGGCTCTCGATCATTCATCTGGTCGGTCACACCCCCGGCTCCGTCGCCCTGCTCTACAGCGACGGTGACCGGCCGCACCTGTTCACCGGCGACTCGCTGTTTCCCGGCGGGGTGGGCAACACGTTCGGGTCGAAGGAGAACTTCGAGCTGCTGTACGCCGACGTGGTGGCCAAGCTGTTCGACGTACTGCCCGACGACACCTGGTTCTACCCGGGTCACGGCAACGACAGCACGCTCGGCGCCGAGCGCCCGCACCTCGGCGAGTGGCACGAGAGGGGCTGGTGACCTACCAGGTCACCCCGATCGGCACGGTTCGCTCGTCACGGACCGAGGCGATCGACGACGACTGGGACGCGGTCAGCGCCGAAGTCGTGCTCGATCCGGACCGAGTCGGCCCTGACGCCGTCGCGGGTCTGGCCGAGTTCTCCCACGTCGAGGTCGTCTTCCTGTTCGACCAGGTCGACGAGTCGCAGATCACCCTCGGCGCGCGCCACCCGCGCGGCAACCGCGACTGGCCACTGGTCGGCATCCTCGCCCAGCGCGCCAAGATGCGGCCGAACCGGATCGGCGTCACGGCCTGCCGGCTGCTCGGCGTCGAGGGCCTGACCGTGCGCGTCGCGGGGCTCGACGCGATCGACGGCACGCCGGTGCTCGACCTCAAACCGGTGATGAACGAGTTCCTGCCTCGCGGCGAAATCTCCCAACCTGCCTGGGCAACCGAGCTGATGGCTGGATACTGGGACAACCCATGACCTCCATGTCCCGGCGCGAGCTGATCGCCGCGATCACCGCCGCCGGCGCTGCGGCCGCACTCGGACTGCCGGAGCGCGCCACCGCCTCCACCGGCGGGGCCACCGTCGGCGCCGGCCCGTCTGCCCGAGCGGCAAAGGCGGCGGCCCGGCGAGCCGCTCGGACCGCTCCGCACGGCTCGGACCTCGGCGCGGTCGAGCACGTGATCTACCTGATGCTGGAGAATCGGTCCTACGACCACTACTTCGGCGCCTACCCGAGAGGTCGCGGCTTCGACGACCACCCGAAGCACTCGCTCGGAGCGTTCGCCCAGGACTATCCCGCCGGGACTGACCTCTCCCCCAAGGGAAAGCTGCTTCCGTTCCACCTGACCGCGGGCGCCGACGGGGACTGCACCCACGACCTCACCCACAACTGGGGTCCGCAGCACCTGTGCTGGAACGACGGAAAGATGGACTCCTACGTCAGGACCCACACCAGCAAGCAGTGGGAAGGCGTACCCGACGGCGCGATGACCATGGGCTACTACACCCGCCGGGAGATCCCGCTCTACTGGGCACTGGCCGACGAGTTCACCCTCTGCGACGCCTACCACGCCTCGATCCTCGGGCCGACCCACCCGAACCGGCTCATGGCGAACACCGGCACGATCGACCCGGCCGGCACCCACGGGGGGCCGGTCACGGACACCAACCCGGATCCGGCGGTGCTGTGGACCTGCACCTGGCCGACGGTGCAGGAGGTGCTCGAGGACGCCGGGATCTCGTGGAAGGTCTACCACCCGTCGTTCGTGGGGGCGACCGGAAAGTACGCGAGCCTCGTGCAGTACCCGATCTGGGACCCGGTCCTCTACGACCCGACGGTCAATCCCGTCGTGATGCTCGCGACGGACACCGTCCTGCCGTACTTCAAGGCCTTCGAGAACCCGCTGTCGATGCTGCACCAGAAGGCGTTCAACCCGACGTTCCCGGCCGACTTCATGGCAGATGTGGCGAAGGACCAGCTCCCGAGCGTGTCGTGGCTGATGGCACCGCTCGGCTTCGACGACCACCCGTCGGCCAACCCGGAGCGAGGGCAGTGGTTCGTCCAGCAGATCATCGACATCCTCGCGTCGAACCCGACGGTGTGGTCGAAGACGGTGCTGTTCTTGATGTACGACGAGAACGACGGCTGGTTCGACCACGTCGCCCCGCCCACCGCACCCGAGGGGACGGCGGGCGAGTGGCTGACGGCACCGAAGATCAGCTCGCAGACCCTCGGCATCCGGGGCCCGCTCGGCCTCGGCGTACGGCTGCCGTGCCTGGTCATCTCGCCGTTCAGCCGCGGCGGCCACATCGCGACCGAGGTGTTCGACCACACGTCCCAGCTGCAGTTCCTGCACCAGCGCTTCGGCATCGAGGTACCGAACGTCTCGAAGTGGCGCCGCAACACCGTGGGCGACCTCACCTCAACGCTGTTCCGCACCCCGCACGACGCGACGCTTCCGCGGCTCCCGCAGATCGCCCTGACGCCGTTCGAGCTGACCGGCGGGTGCTCTGAAGTCGGCGAGGAGTCCGAGCTCGGCGGTGTCGGACCGACGCTCGCCACCAAGCAGCGGATGCCGACGCAGCGCGGGGTGACGGTGCCGGCCAGCCGGTTCTTCGCCGCCTCGCACACCACCACGGACCGGGTCCCGCTGCGCAGCGGGCGTCGCACCGCCACGACGAAGTCGGCGTACAACCACCTGTCCCACGCCGGCACGCCTGCCGATCGGCACTGATGGCCAACGGGGGCGTGTCGCGCCGCGAGATCCTCGCGGCGATCTCGGCGGTGGGCGCCGCCGCGGCGTTCGGGCTCCCCGAACGCGTCGCGGCCGCGACACCGGCGACTCCACTCGCCCGGACCGTTCGCCGCGCGGCGGCCACCAAGGCGAGGGGGTCGGACCTCGGCGCGATCGAGCACGTCGTGTTCTTGATGATGGAGAACCGGTCCTACGACCACTACTTCGGCGCCTACCCGAAGGGGCGCGGCTTCGACGACCACCCGGCGCACTCGCTCGGCGTGTTCGCCCAGGACTATCCAGCCGGCGGTGAGCTGTCCCCACGCCGGAAGCTGTTGCCGTTCCACCTCGACGCCCATGCCGGGATGGAGTGCACCGACGACCTCACCCACGCCTGGGGCGCGCAGCACCTGTGCTGGAACAACGGCGCGATGGACAGCTGGGTCCGCACTCACACCAGCAAGCAGTACGAAGGCAGCCCCGACGGCGCGATGACCATGGGCTACTACACCCGCCGTGACATCCCGTTCTACTGGTCCATCGCCGACGAGTTCACCCTCGGCGACGGCTACCACGCCTCGATCCTGGGACCGACTCACCCGAACCGGCTGATGGCCAACAGCGGAACGATCGACCCGGCCGGAACCCAGGGCGGTCCGATCACCTACAGCACCGACAACCCGAACGCCATGTGGACCTGCAGCTGGACGACAGTGCAGGAGCTGCTCGAGGACGCCGGGGTGTCGTGGAAGATCTACCACCCCTCCGACGAGGGCCCGGTCGGCTCGCAGTTCCAGCAGTTCGGCGTGTGGGACAGCCGCCTCTACGACCCGACGTCGAACCCGTTGGTCCTCGCGGTCGGCGACCACATCCTGCCGTACTTCCACCAGTACAAGGACCCGAGCTCGACGCTGTACAGCAAGGCGTTCGGGCCGACCTACCCGGACGGGCTGATCCAGGACATCCAAGCGGGCACGCTGCCCAGCGTCTCCTGGATCATCCCCCCGATCGGCTGGGACGAGCACCCGTCCTCCTCGCCCGACCGTGGCGCGTTCGTCACCAACCTCGTCCTCAACGCACTCATGGCCGACGCGGACACCTGGTCCAAGACGGTGCTGTTCCTCATGTACGACGAGAACGACGGGTGGTTCGACCACGTACCACCGCCGACGCCACCGGCCAACACCGCCGGCGAGTACCTCACCGCGGCCACCCTCGACAGCTCGACTCTGGGTATCCGCGGACCGCTCGGCCTCGGCGTACGCGTCCCGCTGCTGGTGATGTCGCCGTTCAGCCGCGGCGGGCACGTCGTCTCCCAGGTGTTCGACCACACCTCGCAGCTGCTGCTGCTCGAAGACCTGTTCGGCATCAAGGTCGACAACATCTCCGCGTGGCGCCGAAGCACCGTCTCCAGCCTCGCGGACGCGCTGTTCGCCGGGACACCGGACCTGTCGATGCCGGCGCTCGCCTCGGTCCCCGACCCGCAGGTGATCAGCAGCGGGGCGTGCTCGGAGCTCAACCAGGACGCCGAGACCGGCGGCGCGGTCGCCTCGCTGCCGACCCGGCAGCGGATGCCCACCCAGCAGGGAACGACGGCGCCCGCCACACGGTATTTCCCGGCGGCTGCAACCAAGCGTGCTCGAGTTCCGGCGCGCAGCGGTAAGTCGACCGCGACCATGAAGTCGCGCGCCAACGCGCTGGCCCACGGCGACCGGTCCGTGCTGGAGACCGACTAGACTGCACTCGTCGCGACTGGCGTGCAGTGGGTGGAATCGACCACCGGGAAGCGCAGACCGACGACGCCGTACGCCTGGGCGTCGCCACCGCTTGGGAGCGAGCATGTCCGACCCGCAGGGGTTTGCAGCCCAGCCGATTCCGACCCTTCCCGCGCTGCGCGCCGAGGATCCCGACATCGCGTCGTTGATCGACGCCGAGGAGGTCCGGCAGCGCGCGAAGATCCGGCTCATCGCCTCGGAGAACTACGTCTCGCGAGGCGTGCTCGAAGCCACCGGCACGGTGCTCACGAACAAGTACTCGGAGGGCTATCCGGGCAAGCGGTACTACGAGGGCCAGCAGGTCATCGACCAGATCGAGACGCTGGCGGTCGAGCGCGCCAAGTCGCTGTTCGGCGTCGACCACGCCAACGTGCAGCCGTACTCCGGCTCGCCCGCGAACCTGGCCGTCTACCTCGCCTTCCTGTCGCCCGGCGACAAGGTGATGGGCATGTCGCTGCCGGCTGGCGGGCACCTGACCCACGGCTGGGGCGTCTCGGCGACCGGCAAGTGGTTCACCCCGGTGCGCTACGGCGTACGCCCTGACACCGGCCGGGTCGACCTCGACGAGGTGCGCGACCTCGCTCTCGCCGAGCGCCCGAAGGTGATCTTCTGCGGCGGCACGGCGATCCCCCGCACGATCGACTTCGCCGGCTTCGCCTCGATCGCGGCGGAGGTCGACGCGGTGCTGGTCGCGGACATCGCCCACATCGCGGGGCTCGTCGCCGGCGGGGCGCACCCCTCGCCAGTCGGGCACGCGTCGGTCATCTCGACCACGACGCACAAGACGTTGCGCGGCCCGCGCGGCGCAATGCTGATGTGCAACGCCGAGCACGCCTCGGCCATCGACAAGGCGGTGTTCCCCGGTCTGCAGGGCGGACCGCACAACCACACGACGGCGGCGATCGCGGTCGCGTTGCGCGAGGCGGCGCAGCCGTCGTTCCGCGAGTACGCCGCACAGATCGTCGCGAACGCCTCGGCGCTCGCCGGCGCCCTTCTCGAGCGCGGCTTCAACCTGGTCTCGGGGGGCACCGACAACCACCTCATCCTCGTCGACCTCACACCGAAGGGCGTCGGCGGCAAGCCGGTCGCGCAGGCGCTCGACCGAGCCGGCCTGGTCACCAACTACAACGCGATCCCCGACGACCCCCGCCCGCCGTTCGACCCGTCCGGGCTGCGGATCGGCACCGCCGCGGTCACGACGCGCGGGATGGGCGCCGCTGAGATGACGGCGATCGCCGGCTGGATGGACCGCGTCGCAACCGCGGTCGCCAGCGACGACGAGAGCGACATCGAGCAGGTCGCGAAAGAGGTCAAGGAGCTGACCGCAGGGTTCCCGGTCCCGGCCTGACCGGCGCCGCCACGCCCCACACCGCTGCGGCGAGCACGGCGACGCGCACCGCAGCTATGAGGGCGTGCGACACCGGATCGCCGGTACCGCCGCCGAGCACCGCGGTGGGGAATGCCAGCAGCCCGAGCCAGGCGCCGATCGTGCGTACCGGAAGCCCACGGACCGGTACGACGAGGTCCCAGGCGAACGCTCCGAGAATTGGTCCCGCGGCGTAGTAGTAGACGACGGACGGGTCCAGGTTGATCCGGACCGCGAACGCGACGAACGGCACCAGCAGCCACCTGCCGCGAAGGACCGCTACGGCGCCCAGCAGCAGCGCGACGGCCAGTTGCGCCTCGCGCGGCCAAGCGGGCGCCGCGCCCACGCCGAACCCGAGGTAGTGCAGTGTCGAGGTCTGCTCGACCCGCAGATGGAAGTCGCCGACCCGCCGGGTCTCGGCGTCACCGAGGAAGTAGGGCACCCAGCTCACCAGCGCGACCGCAATCGTGACGAGCAGTGCCCGCACCCGGGTCCCGCGCACCGCGAGCGCGAGCGGCAGGACCATCAGCGCCCAGGGTTTGGCGGCCGCGGCGCAGCCCACGAGCGCCGCGGCGAGCAGCCAGCGTCGGGACACCACGGCGCGCATCGCCCCCGCGATCGCGAGCAGCGCCAGGACGTCGTCGGGGTGGCCCTGGCTGACCGCCGGCAAGGTCCAGGTCATCAGGAAGAACGGACCGCCGAGGAGCACGAGTGTCTCGACACGATGGGCTCGCCCGACCAGCTCCACGGCCGTGCGTTCGAGCAGCCGAATCGTCACGACGCCGAGCAGCATGCAGATCGCGCTGACGAGCGCCCAACCGTGACCGGGACCGGCGTCGCGGAACACGACCGCAACCAGCAACGCGGGGGGCCCGAACTGCAGGTCGGGCATGCGCGCGTAGACATGAAGCCCGACCCGACCGGTCAGGGCGTGCGCACCGGTCAGGAAGTAGCTCCAGTCCCGACCCTGCCAGCCGACCGCGGCGCCCGTGCCGAGCCACAGCACCACCGTCAGGAGCGCCAGGACGGCGTACCGGTGGCGCGCCAGGTCGTCGACCAGCCGCGCCGACCGCGCCGCGAGCGGCTCCTCCACCGCGGGGTTCATGTCCCGCGCACTCTGCGACGACCCCACTCTGCGCCGACACCTATCAGTGGACGCAGCGGAGCAGCTCGATCAGGTGACGTCCGACGAAGCCGATCCCACCGGTCAGGCGGTAGGTGGTCACGACCGTAGTCTGCACCCACGCACGCCCTCGGCGCGTCGTCCGGCAAGGCGCCGGTCCGGCGTAGACCCGCCCGCGGGTGCGACTCCGGCCGTCGCCCCTGCCCGGCCCAGAGCAGCGCAGGGCTCAGCGGCTGGTGTGGCCAGCCGCGGGTGTCGCGGTCGCGCAGTCGCGCCTGCGGCGGGCTCGCGCGTGGTGGTGGGGTCGACACGAAGGGGTCGGCGAAGCGGCGGTCGCCGTCGGGCTCGCCGCCGAACCGTCTCGCGGGCCGCAGAACTGGTGGACCCGAAGCGAGGTGCATACCGCACTCGGTGACGGCAGGCTGGTGACACCGTTCGTCGTCACGCTCGGCCCATCGCCCGAGTTCGTGCCACAGCCGGCCAGTACGGCGCTCGCGGCCATCACGAGGATGAGTCGGATTCGCATGCCGGCGGGTTACCCGTCAGGGCGCGCGGCACTCCCTGTGAGGGGAACTGTCACGGGCAGGTCTCGCTGTCGCGCCGCCTACGCGCCCACCGCAGTCATCTGCCGCAGCTCCTTCTTGAGCTCGTTGACCTCGTCGCGCAAGCGTGCGGCGAGCTCGAACTGGAGCTCCTCGGCGGCGGCGTGCATCTGGTCCTGGAGCTGTTGGATCAGCTGTGCCAGCTCCGCGCGCGGCATGCCGGCCAGGTCGGCCGCGTGCTGTCCGGCGGTGGGCGACGGGCTCGTCATCCCCGGCACCGGCGTCTTGCCTCGCGACTGCGCCCGGCCGCTGCCGCCGATCAGCTCGTTGGCGTCGCCGCGAATGATGCCGTCGAGGATGTCGGCAACCTTCTTGCGGAGCGGCTGAGGGTCGATACCGCGCTCGGCGTTGTAGGCGAGCTGCTTCTCACGGCGCCGGTTGGTCTCCTCGATGGCGGCCTTCATCGAAGGCGTGATCGTGTCGGCGTACATGTGCACCTCGCCGGACACGTTGCGCGCGGCGCGGCCGATCGTCTGGATCAGCGACTTGTCCGAACGAAGGAAGCCCTCCTTGTCCGCGTCGAGGATCGACACCAGCGACACCTCGGGAAGGTCCAGGCCCTCACGCAGCAGGTTGATCCCGACGAGCACGTCGTACTCCCCGAGCCGGAGCTCGCGCAGCAGCTCGACCCGACGCAGGGTGTCCACCTCGCTGTGCAGGTAACGGACGCGAACGCCGTTCTCGAGCAGGTAGTCGGTCAGATCCTCGGCCATCTTCTTGGTCAGCGTCGTCACGAGCACCCGCTCGTCGCGCTCGACCCGCAGGTGGATCTCGTGCATCAGGTCGTCGATCTGGCCCTTCGGCGGCTTCACGACCACCAGCGGGTCGACGAGCCCGGTGGGTCGGATGACCTGCTCGACGACGTCACCGTTGACCTTCTTCATCTCGTAGCTGCCCGGCGTCGCAGACAGGTAGACGGTCTGCCCGATCCTGTCGAGGAACTCCTCCCAGCGCAGCGGCCGGTTGTCCATCGCGCTCGGCAACCGGAAGCCGTGGTCGACAAGG
Organism: Mycobacteriales bacterium; assembly: GCA_035550055.1. NCBI lineage: Bacteria > Bacillati > Actinomycetota > Actinomycetes > Mycobacteriales > Mycobacteriales bacterium. The sequence continues at coordinate 36,114 of DASZRO010000121.1, forward strand.
GTCCGCTTGCGGGACATGTCCCCTTCGTACATCCCGCCGATCTGCGGAACGGTGACGTGCGACTCGTCGATGACCAGCAGGAAGTCGTCCGGGAAGTAGTCGAGCAGCGTGTGCGGCGGGGAGCCGGCCGCGCGTCCGTCGATGTGGCGGGAGTAGTTCTCGATCCCGGAGCAGAAGCCGACCTGGCGCATCATCTCGATGTCGTACGTCGTACGCATGCGCAGCCGCTGCGCTTCGAGCAGCTTGCCTTGCCGTTCCATCTCCTCGAGCCGCTCGGTGAGCTCCGCTTCGATCCCTGAGATCGCGCGCTCCATGCGCTCGGGACCTGCCACGTAGTGGGTCGCCGGGAAGACGAAGACGGACTGCTCGTCGCTCATCACCTCGCCGGTCAGCGGGTGCAGGACCGAGATCCGCTCGATCTCGTCGCCGAACATCTCGATCCGGATCGCGAGCTCCTGGTAGACCGGGAAGATCTCGATGGTGTCGCCGCGCACCCGGAACGTGCCCCTCGTGAAGGCGAGGTCGTTGCGGGTGTACTGGATGTCGACGAAGCGGCGCAGCAAGGCGTCGCGCTCGATCGTTTGGCCGAGCTCGAGCTGGACGCAGCGGTTGACGTACTCCTCCGGCGTACCGAGGCCGTAGATGCACGAGACACTCGCCACGACCACGACGTCGCGCCGGGTCAGCAGGCTCATCGTCGCCGAGTGCCGCAGCCGCTCGACCTCCTCGTTGATCGAGGAGTCCTTCTCGATGTAGGTGTCGGTCTGCGGGACGTAGGCCTCAGGCTGGTAGTAGTCGTAGTAGGAGACGAAGTACTCGACCGCGTTGTTGGGCAGCAGCTCCCGGAACTCGTTCGCCAGCTGTGCCGCGAGGGTCTTGTTGGGCGCCATGACCAGCGTCGGTCGCTGCAACCGCTCGATCAGCCACGCGGTGGTGGCCGACTTGCCCGTGCCGGTGGCGCCGAGCAGGACCGTGTCCTTGTGGCCGTCGCGGATCCGGCGGGCCAGCTCGTCGATCGCCGCCGGCTGGTCGCCGGACGGCTCGAACTCCGACTCGACGACGAACGGAGCCTTGGTCGGACGGATCGAGGTCACAGCGGCCACAAATCCACAACGTACGCCGCCCCTCCGACACTTCCCGCGTCCGAAGTAGCACACAACCTGCCGCGAAATGCCGCCCTTGCCCCTTGATGACCGGTTCCAGGGGCAGGTTGTGTGCTACTTCGAACGGGCGTGGAGGGCCTGCCAGACCTGGTCGACCTGCGCTTGGAGTGAGTCGAGGTCACCGTCGTTGGTGAGCACGTGGGTGGCGAGGGCGAGGCGCTGCTCGCGGCTGGCCTGTACGTCGATGCGGGCCTGCGCTGCCTCGCGGGTCATCCCCCGCAGTCGCACGAGCCGGTCGAGCTGGACCTCCACGGGCGCGTCCACGACGATGATCACCTCGTAGCGCTCGGCCACTCCGGCTTCCGCGATCAGCGGTACGTCGTTGATCAGGATCCCGTCGGGATCATCGGCGTCGTACTCGGCGAGCAACGCCGCCACGCGCTCACCGATGAGCGGGTGCACGATCGCGTTGAGCCGTGCACGGGCGTCGTCGTCGGCGAAGACGATCGCGGCCACGGCGTCGCGGTCGAGTGACCCGTCTGCGGCTTGCACCCCGGCGCCGAACTCCGCGACGACCGCGGCGAGCCCCGGCGTACCGGGCTCGACCACCTCACGAGCGATCGCATCGGCGTCGATGACCTTGGCCCCGAGCGCGGCGAACCGCTTCGTGACCTCGCTCTTGCCAGCGCCGATCCCGCCGGTCAGCCCGACGTTGAGCATCGAGACGATCCCCGCAGGCGGGTGCTACTCCGCCGCGTCCGACGCCTCGTCGTCACCACCGGTCAGCTTGCGGCGAAGCTCGGCGAGCGCTTCGTCGCTGGCCAGCGTGCCACCGGACTCGGCGTCGGAGGCACCCTCCGGCGAAGAGCTGTACGACGTCGCCTCAGCGGCCTCCGCGTCAGCGGCCTGGGCGGCCTGCATCTGCTTCTGGTGGGCCTCCCAGCGCTCGTGCGCCTTGGCGTACTGCGCTTCCCACTCGGCCTGCTGCGCCTCGTAGCCCGGCTTCCACTCGTTGGTGTCGGAGTCGAAACCCTCGGGGTAGATGTAGTTGCCCTTGTCGTCGTACTGGGCCGGCATGCCGTACTGGGTCGGGTCGAAGTGGTCCGCGACCGCCTCGCCGACGGTGCCCTCGTTGGCCTGCTTCAGCGACAGCGAGATCCGGCGACGCTCGAGGTCGATGTCGATGACCTTGACGTAGATCTCGTCGCCGACGTTGACGACCTGCTCCGGGATCTCGACGTGGCGCTCGGCCAGCTCGGAGATGTGAACCAGGCCCTCGATGCCCTCCGCGACGCGGACGAACGCACCGAACGGGACGAGCTTGGTGACCCGACCGGGGACGACCTGGCCGATCTGGTGGGCACGGGCGAAGGCCTGCCACGGGTCTTCCTGCGTCGCCTTGAGCGACAGCGAGACCCGCTCGCGGTCCATGTCCACGTCGAGCACCTCGACGGTGACCTCCTGGCCGACCTCGACGACCTCGCTGGGGTGGTCGATGTGCTTCCAGGACAGCTCGGATACGTGGACGAGACCGTCGACGCCACCGAGGTCGACGAACGCACCGAAGTTGACGATCGAGGAGACGACACCCTTGCGCACCTGGCCCTTGAGCAGCTGCGTCAGGAACGTCTGCCGAACCTCGCTCTGCGTCTGCTCGAGCCACGCGCGACGGGACAGGACGACGTTGTTGCGGTTCTTGTCGAGCTCGATGATCTTGGCCTCGAGCTCCTTGCCGACGTACGGCTGGAGGTCGCGCACCCGGCGCATCTCGACCAGCGAGGCGGGCAGGAAGCCCCGCAGCCCGATGTCGAGGATGAGGCCGCCCTTGACGACCTCGATCACCGTGCCGGTGACGATGCCGTCCTCTTCCTTGATCTGCTCGATCGTGCCCCAGGCCCGCTCGTACTGAGCGCGCTTCTTGGACAGGATCAGGCGGCCTTCCTTGTCCTCCTTCTGGAGGACAAGGGCCTCGATCTCGTCCCCGACCGAGACGACCTCGTTAGGGTCGACGTCGTGCTTGATCGACAGCTCGCGGCTGGGGATCACACCCTCGGTCTTGTAACCGATGTCGAGCAGCACCTCGTCGCGGTCGACGCGAACGATGACCCCTTCGACGATGTCGCCGTCGTTGAACTCCTTGATGGTCCCCTCGATGGCGGCGAGGAAGTCCTCGGCGGTGCCAATGTCGTTGATCGCGACCTGGGTGAGGGCGTTGGGCTCGGCGACTGCAGCGGTCATGTAGTGGTGATCCTCGGGAACGGACAGATGTCGAAGGTGGACAGATGTCGGGTTGTGCGCCGGGGGTCCCGCGACGCGACCAGCAAGTTTAGTCCGCGCCTACCCGCACGTCGAACGCCGCGACGAGCGCTCGAACCAGCCCGATGACGGTCATCAAACCGGTACGCCGGCATCTCGACCCGGCGACCAGCCTGCGGGCATCCCGGAGCTGGTGGGACGCCTCCGCCGCCGACTACCAGGTCGAGCACGGCGACTTCCTCGGTGACGCCGACTTCCTGTGGTGTCCGGAAGGTCTGCGCGAGTCCTCGGCCGGCCTGCTCGGCGACGTCCGCGGCCGACGAGTGCTCGAAGTCGGAGCCGGCGCCGCGCAGTGCAGCCGCTGGCTCAACGCGGCCGGCGCCTGGGCCGTGGGAGTCGACCTGTCCGCCTCCCAGCTCGCCCACTCACGGCTGATCGACGCGGCGTTGGGGGTACGGACCCCGGTCGTCGTCGGCGACGCCCAACGGCTGCCGTTCGGCGACGCGGTGTTCGACGCGGCGTGCTCGGCGTACGGTGCCGTTCCGTTCGTCGCTGACTCCGCTGCCGTGATGAGCGAGGTCGCCCGGGTGCTGAAGCCGGGCGGACGCTGGGTGTTCTCCCTGACGCACCCGATCCGGTGGTCCTTCCTCGACGACCCCGGCCTGGGTGGGCTGATCGCGAAAACGTCGTACTTCGACCGCCGGCCCTACGTCGAGGTCGACGAGGACGGCGTCCCGACGTACGTCGAGCACCACCGCACGATGGGCGACCGCATCCGGGAGATCGTCGCGGCCGGCCTGGTGCTCGACGAGCTGGTCGAGCCGGAGTGGCCCAAGGAGCACGAGCGCACCTGGGGCCAGTGGAGCAAGCTGCGCGGCCAGCTGATCCCCGGCACCGCGATCTTCCTGACCCACAAACCCTGACCAGCAACGCTCCATTGCTGGGCGATCCGCCGAAGCAACGGTCCGTTGCTGGGCATTCCGCCGGGACAACGGTCCGTTGCTGGGCAATCCGCCGGGGTAACGGTCCGTAGCTGGGCGATAGCCACAGCAACGGAGCGTTGCTGGGAACGGGTTGGGGGTTAGTGGGCGGCGGCGTCCCAGTTCTGGCCGTAGCCGACCGAGACGTCGAGCGGGACGTCACCGAGGACGTACGCCGAACACATCTGTCGGCGGACCAGCTCCTCGATCTGCTCGCGCTCGCCTGCGGCGACCTCGAGGACGAGCTCGTCATGCACCTGCAGCAGGAGCCGCGAGGACAGCGACGCCTCCCGCAGCGCCCGCTCGACACCGAGCATCGCGACCTTGATGATGTCCGCCGCTGAACCCTGGATCGGAGCGTTGAGCGCCATGCGCTCGGCCATCTGCCGGCGCTGCATGTTGTCGCTCGTCAGATCGGGCAGGTAGCGGCGCCGGCCGAGGATCGTCTCGGTGTAGCCGTCCTTGCGGGCGACGTCGACCACGCCCTTGAGGTAGTCCCGCACCCCGCCGAACCGCGCGAAGTAGGCGTCCATCTGGGCCTGCGCCTCACTCGTCGAGATCCCCAGCTGCTGGGCGAGGCCGAACGACGACAACCCGTACGCCAAACCGTAGGACATCGCCTTGATCCGCCGCCGCTGCTCGGGCTCGACCGCGTCGACCGGGATGCCGAAGGCCTGCGCCGCCACGAAGGTGTGCAGGTCCTCACCCGACGTGAACGCCTCGATGAGCCCGGCGTCGTGAGACAGGTGGGCCATGATCCGCATCTCGATCTGGGAGTAGTCCGCGGTCATCAGCGACTCGAAGCCCGCCCCCACGATGAACGCCTTGCGGATCTCCCGGCCCTCGACGGTGCGGACCGGAATGTTCTGCAGGTTCGGATCCGTGCTCGACAGCCGGCCCGTCGCCGCGACCATCTGGTTGAAGGTGGTGTGGATGCGCCCGGCGTCGTCGACCATCGGGATCAGCGAGTCGACGACGGTCTTGAGCCGCGCCACATCGCGATGCCGGAGCAGATGCTCGAGGAACGGGTGCTGCGACTTCGCGTACAGCTCCTGCAACGCGTCCGCGTCGGTCGTGTAGCCGGTCTTGATCTTCTTCGTCTTCGGCAGGCCGAGCTCGTTGAACAGCACCTCTTGCAGCTGCTTCGGCGACCCGAGGTTCACCTCGTGCCCGATGACCGCGTACGCCGCGTCGGCGACACGCTTCACCTCGCCCGCAAAGCGGGCCTCGAGCTCCGCCAGCCAGTCGACGTCAGCGGCGATGCCGACCCGTTCCATGTCGGCGAGCAACGCGGTCAACGGCAGCTCGACCTCCGCCAGCAGCCGGGCGCCGCCTCGCCGCTCCAGGTCGGCGTCGAGGGCGCCGGCGAGGTCAACGATCGCCCGGGCGCGCACCATCTCCGCCTGAGCCGCGTCCGCCTCTGCTGAGCCGTCGAGGGAGAGCTGGCCGTCCTGGACCTCGGCGCGCAGCTCACGGCGCAGGTATCGCAACGCCAGGTCAGCGAGATCGAACGTCCGCTGGCCCGGCAACGCGAGGTACGCCGCCAAGGCGGTGTCACTTCGTACGCCGGCGACCGTCCAACCACGGGCACCCAGAGCGAGCAACGGGCCTTTGACGTCGTGGAACACCTTCGTGACCGTGGCGTCCGCGAGCCAGCCGGCGAACGCCTGCTCGTCGGCGGCGGTCAGCTGTTCCGGGTCGATGGCCGCGGTCGCGCCGTCCGGCGCAGCGACGGCGACCCCGGTGACGTGGCCGGTGCCGCGTCCCCACTTGCCGGCGACGGCGACCCCGTGGTCACCCGTTCCACGGGCGTGTACGTCGAGCCACGCGGCGACCTGATCCGGCCCGAGGGTCTCGCCTTCGACCTGGAAGCCCTCGTCGGCCTCCGGCTCGACCGCGGACAAGGTCGCATACAGCCGCTCGCGCAGCACCCGGAACTGCAACGTGTCGAACAGCTGATGGACGGCCTCCCGGTCCCACTGTCCGACCTGGAGGCCGGCAGGAGTCACCTCCAACGGCACGTCACGGCGCAGCTCGGTGAGCTGACGGTTGCGGATCACGTCGGCGAGGTGATCCCGCAGCGCCTGTCCGGCCTTCCCCGGCACCTCGTCGACCCGCGCCACGAGCTCGTCGAGCGAGCCGAAGTCGCGCACCCACTTCGAGGCGGTCTTCTCACCGACGCCCGGGATCGACGGCAGGTTGTCGCTCGGATCACCGCGCAACGCGGCGAAGTCCGGATACTGCGCGGGCGTCAGGTCGTACTTCGCCCGCACCTCTTCCGGCGTGAAGCGGGTCATGTCGCTGATTCCCTTGCGGGTCATCAGCACGGTGATGCGGTCGTTGACCAGCTGGAGTACGTCGCGATCGCCCGTGACGATGAGCACGTCCATCCCGGCGTCCGCGCCCTGCACCGCAAGCGTTGCGATGAGGTCGTCGGCTTCGTACCCGTCGAGGGACAGCGCCGGCACGGTGAGCGCCGCCAGCACGTCCTTGATGAGATCCACCTGACCCCGGAACTCACTCGGCGTCTCCTTGCGGGTCGCCTTGTACTCCGCGTAGGCCTCGGTTCGGAATGTCTTGCGCCCGACGTCGAATGCGACGGCGACATGCGTAGGTGCCTCGTCGCGCAAGACATTGATGAGCATCGAGGTGAAGCCGTAGACCGCGTTCGTCGACTGCCCGGTGGTGGTGGAGAAGTTCTCGACTGGCAACGCGAAGAAGGCGCGGTACGCCAGCGAGTGCCCGTCGAGCAGCAGCAGTCGCTGACCGCCTCCCGGACTGGTACCTACGTCGCCCGCGGCCATGCTCGGCATCGTAATGTCGCCCTGTGACTGACAACCCGCCTGAGGCGACGCTGCCCGATCTGCCCGAGCGCATGGGGATCGAGTTCCTCGAGTTCGGCGCAGACCGCATGGTGGCGCGCATGCCGGTCGAGGGCAACCGCCAGCCCTACGGTCTGCTTCACGGCGGGGCGTCGTGCGTGCTGGCCGAGACCCTCGGCTCGGTCGGTGCCGCGATCCACGCCGGGGAAGGCCGCATTGCGGTCGGCATCGAGATCAACGCCACCCATCATCGATCGGCCACCGAGGGTTACGTCACCGGCGTGGCGACCCCACTGCACCTGGGCCGAACGCTCGCCACCTACGAGATCGTCATCACCGACGAGCAGGACCGGCGGGTCTGCACCGCGCGGCTCACCGCGCTGCTGCGCGACGCGACCTAGCCGCTCCTAGCGCGCTTCCGCGCTGCCCCCTCTAGCGCGCTTCCGCGCTGCCCCTCTAGCGCGCTTCCGCGCTGCCCCCTCTAGCGCGCTTCCGCGCTGCCTCTAGCGCGCTTCCGCACTGCCTCTCTAGCGCGCTTCCGCGCGACGCGCCGCGGTGGTGTCGGCGCTGCCGCGGCTGCCCCTCGGGTACGGCACGCTGCGGACGAGCCGGGCCCGCCGCCGCGTTGCCTCGACACCGACCGCCGTCCCTGCGTCAGCCCCCAACCTCCGGCGCAGCAGGCTGACCGGAGCGACGCGGCGCGTCGCGGCGGGCGCGAAGCCGAGGCGGGCGAAGAAGCGGTTCGCCTCCCGCAGCGACGGATAGATGCTGACCGACACCTGGTCGAGCCGCTTCTCCGTCGCGAAGTCCACGGCAGCCTTCAGCAACGCGTGACCGACCCCCTTGTGCTGTGCCGACCGCGACACGACGAGATGCGCGACATTGAGCACCTTCGCGTCAGCGAACGGATCCGGGCGGGTCGTCTGCAGCACCGCCATTCCTGCCGGGACGTCGGCGAAGGTGGCGAGCAGGATCCGGTACGACGGGCTCGACAGCACCGCAGTGAGCCGCTCGCGGACGTCGATCGCCGACACCGGGTTGTTCGCCCGCTCGCTTCGACCGCCGATCTGACGCAGCTCGTCCCAGAGGTCGACAAGGACCGGAATGTCCTCGATGGTCGCCATGCGAGTGGCCACCTGTGTCCGCGACATCACGGGCCTCCCTCGCGCCGATCCGAACCCTGCGACCTTCGGGAAGCACCGCTGGGTAGAAGCACGGTAGCGCCCCGACGAACCTCCGGCGAGGGCCAATCGGCGGTAGCGGGCAAACAGCGGGTGACCGGCGTTGACCCACCAAGTGGCGGGTCACTAAATTCGGCGCACAGCCCGGCACCGAGTAGACAACGACCACGCACGGGGAAGGCGTGGCCGGACCCAAAGGTGCCGGGCTTCCTTTTGTTTTCAGCGGATTTGCCCGCTACGCGACACTTTCGCCCAGGTACGCCGAGCGCACTCGGTCGTCTGCGAGCAGTGACTCGGCCCGGTCGGCGAGCGCGATCGCTCCGGTTTCCAGGACGTAGCCACGACCGGCGAGGCGCAGCGCCTGCGCCGCGTTCTGCTCGACGAGCAGGATCGTCGTACCTTGCGAGTTGATCTCCCGGAGGATCTCGAAGATCTTCGCCACGATCATCGGTGCCAGACCCATCGACGGCTCGTCCAGCAACAGCAGCCTCGGCCGCCCCATCAGTGCCCGGCCGATCGCCAGCATCTGCTGCTCGCCGCCGGACAGGGTGCCCCCGGTCTGGGTACGCCGCTCCTGTAGCACCGGGAACAGCGAGAACACGCGATCCATGTCCTCGGTGAGGTCGCCGCGGCGCTGGTAGGCGCCGATCTGCAGGTTCTCGACAACCGTCATGCGCGGGAAGACCCGGCGACCCTCCGGCACGTGACCGATCCCGGCGGCGACGATCTCGTGCGCGGGACGGCCACTGATCCGCTGCCCGTCGAACGTCACCGATCCGGCGGTGGGTGGGAGCAGCCCGGAGATGGTGCGCAACGTGGTCGTCTTGCCGGCACCGTTTGCGCCGAGCAGGGTGACGATCTCGCCCTCCGCCACCTCGAGATCGATGCCGTGCAGCGCCTCGATCCGGCCGTAGGCGACCCGCAGGCCCTCAACCTGAAGCAGCATCGCCGTCTCCCTTGTCCGCCGTGCCGAGGTAGGCCTCGATGACCGCCGGATCACGCTGGACCTGCTCCGGCGTACCGCTCGCGATGACTCTGCCGAAACTGAGGACGACCACCCATGTCGCCACCGACATGACGAGCTTCATGTCGTGCTCGATCAGCAGCACGGAGACGCCGAGCTCGGAGTTGATCCGGCGGATCAGGCTCGCCAGCTCGAGCTTCTCCGCCGGGTTCGTGCCCGCCGCGGGCTCGTCGAGCAGAAGCACCTGCGGCGCGGTCGCAAGCGCACGCGCGATCTCGAGGCGGCGCTGCTCGCCGTAGGACAGCGAGGAGGCGATCGCATCGTGCCGGCCGCTCAACCCGACGAAGTCGAGCAGCTCGAGGGCGCGGTCGGTGTTGGCCCGCTCCTCGCGGCGCGTACGCGGCAGGCCGAGCATCACGCTGATCGGGCCGGCACTGCCGCGCGAGTCGCCGCCGACCTTCACGTTCTCGACGGCGGTCAGCGCGTTGAACAGCCGGATGTTCTGAAACGTCCGACCGACGCCGAGCCGGGTGACGACGTGCGGCTTGCGGCCGGACAACGTCGCCGTCGACCCGCCGGCCTGATGCAAGGTGATCCGGCCCTCCTGGGGGACGTACACCCCGGTGAGGCAGTTGAACAGCGAGGTCTTCCCGGCGCCGTTGGGGCCGATGACCGCCATGACCTCGCCGCGCGGTGCGGCGAGCGTGACATCCGCCAGGCTGGTGACCCCGCCGAACCGCAGCGTGATCCCCTCGACGGTGATCACCGGATCGGTCATGGGCGCAGCGACCGGCGCGGGGGCGGTCACTGCTGCATCTCCTTCGGCAGGCCGAGCGCATCGGCTTCGCCGACACCGCCTTCGGCTTGCTTGATCTCCAATGCCCTGCGCCGGGACGGGATCATCCCCTGCGGCCGGAAGATCATCATGAGGATGATCAACATGCCGAAGTAGACGAACCGGTCAGCGGGCGGCACGGTGCTTCGCAGCTTCTCGGGCAGCCATTCGAGGAACGCCGCTCCGGCCAGGACTCCCCACATCGAGCCCATGCCGCCGAAGATCACGAACACCAGCACCAGGATGCTGGTCTGGACGATGAAGTCCTGGTCGGTGATGACGCTGACGTTGGAGGCGTACAGCACGCCGGCGAACCCGGACGTGGACGCCCCGATCGCAAATGCCAGCAGCTTGTAGCGCACCGTCGGGATGCCGGACGCCGCCGCTGCGACCTCATCCTCCCGGATCGCGGTCCAGGCCCGGCCGACCCGGGAGTTCTCCAACCGCCGGAACAGGAAGAAGACGAGCACGATGATGACGAGCAGCACCCAGTAGTACGGGAGCTGTTCGACGCCCCAGGTGTAGTGGATGCCGGCCGCGTGGATCGACAAGTGCGGGATGTTGAAGGCGCCGCTGTCGCCACCGGTGACGCTCGTCTTGTTGCGTACGAAGCTGTACGCGACCTCACCGAACCCGAGGGTGACGATCGCCAGGTAGTCACCACGCAGCCGCAACGTCGGCGCGCCGAGGATCACGCCCGCGATCAAGGCCGCCACCACCGCGATCGGCAGGATCCAGAACGGGTTGAGCGTGAAGGGCGGGTGCACCGGCAGCCGGCCGGTGAAGTACGCCGTTGCGTAGCTGCCGACGGCGAAGAACGCGATGTAGCCGAGGTCGAGCAGACCGGCGAATCCGACGACGACGTTGAGTCCGAGCGCGAGCAACGCGAAGATGCCCATCTCCTGGACCAGGACCGTCTGCCAGAACCCGTTCAGGAACGGCGGCACCGCCACCGCGACCGCGAGCACCGCTACGGGGACGGCGAACCGGCCCGCGGGATTGCCGCGCAGCGCCGCGGTCTTGCGCTCGACGAGCTCCCAACGGCGCAGGACCGCCGCGGAGAGCTGATCGCGACGTGGGCGGACGAGTTCGACGACGGCCCACACCACGAGGGCGGTCACGAGGAACGGGATCACGCGGGGGCGCAGGATCGAGTGCCGGAAGCCGTAGGAGTACGCGCTGCTGCTCCCGCCCGGCCCGCTGACCAGCGCGAGCACCAGCGCGACCGAGATCCAGCCGCCGAGCCGGCCACGAGCCCCCTGCGCCAGGTGGATCCTCACGCGGTCACCACCGGTGGCTGCTGCGTTCGCCTGCCCGGTCATGCGGCACGCCCGAGGCTCTCGCCGAACAGACCGGTCGGCTTGATCATCAGCACGAGCACGAGCACGAGGAAGGCGATCGTGTCCGACCATTCGGTCTGGATGCAGGCCACCCCGAGTGACTCGATGACGCCGAGCAGCAGTCCACCAACGACGGCGCCGCGGATGTTGCCGATACCGCCGAGCACCGCCGCCGTGAACGCCTTCAGGCCAGGGAAGAAGCCCATGTTGAACTGCACGCTGTAGGCCATGCCGTAGAGAAAGCCGCCCGCGCCGCCGAGCAACCCGCCGAGAACGAACGTCGCGACGATGATCCTCTCGACGTTGACACCCATCAGGCTCGCGGTCTCCGCGTCCTGCGCGACGGCGCGGATTCCCTGCCCGAGCCTCGTCCTGGCGATGACTTGGTCGACGATCAGGTAGAAGACGGCGGCGACGCCGACGATGATCAGGTAGGTGTTCAGCACGGGGGCGCCGAAGACGTGGAACACCGCGTGCTGGTCGTAGAGCTGCGGCACCGAGATCGGGTTGTTGCCGAACTCCTTGCCGGCGAGGTTGAGCGCGAAGAACGACGCGCCGATCGCGCTGATCAGGAAGGCCAGCGGAGGTGCGCCACGCCGTCGAAGCGGCCGGTAGGCGACCCGTTCGAGGACGAACGCCGCGAGCCCTCCGACGACAGCTCCCGCAGCGACGCCAAGCGCGATCAGCCACACCGAGGTCCAGCCGTGCGGCGTACTGCTTCCCACGACTTCCTGGACCGCGAACAGCCCGCCGAAGGAGCCGCTCATGAAGACCTCGCTGTGCGCGAAGTTGATGAGCTGCAGGACGCCGTAGACCAGCGTGTAGCCGAGTGCTACGAGCGCATAGACCGACCCGTTCTCAATGCCGCTGATCAACAGCGGCCAGAAGTTATGCGAGAAGCACATCGGTCGCAGGCGCTCCCGGGTCGAACGGACGGCGCAACGCAGAGCGCCGCGGGACGGACGTTACAACGGTCCGGCCCGCGGCGCTCCTATTGCCTGGCTTCGTACTCGGTCAGACCAGGTCGCTGATCTCGCCGAGATAAGCGATGTTGCCGTTCTTGACCTGGTACAGGTAGACCGCCGTGGACTTCAGCTCGTGGTTCGCGCCGAAGGA
>DASZRO010000122.1 GCA_035550055.1 Mycobacteriales bacterium
GGCGGTCCTCGTCGGCACGATCGCGGGTGCCAGCCTGCTGCTCGCGTTGCCCGGCTCGGCGTTCCGGCACGTCGTACCGATCCTGATCCTGTTCGCGGTCGCGCTCGTCATCGTCCAGCCGACCATCGCGCGGCGCCGCGCCTCTCGCGGAGCCCGGGCCGAGCATCCGGGCCCGTTGCTGCAGGTCGGTACGGCGGCGGTGTCGGTGTACGGCGGCTACTTCGGCGCGGCGCAAGGCGTGATGCTGCTCGCGTTGTTCGGCATCACCCTCGACGACGACATGCAGCGGCTCAACGCCGCGAAGAACGTCGTGGCCGCGGTGATCAACGCGGTCGGCGCGCTGTTCTTCATCGCGCGGACCGACATCGCGTGGCAGGTGGCGGGTCTGCTGTTCGTCGGTTCGACGTTCGGCGGTCAGCTCGGCGCGGTGATCGGCAGACGGCTGCCACCGGCGGTGCTGCGCGTGACGATCGTGGTCGTCGGCACCGCAGTCGCCATCAAGCTGCTCGTCTGATCCGCATGTGCCATCCGCTCGGGGTGGCTACTCGAGGTAGTCGCGGAGCTTCTGTGAGCGGCTCGGGTGGCGGAGCTTGGACAGCGTCTTCGCCTCGATCTGGCGGATCCGCTCGCGGGTGAGGCCGAACTCGCGGCCGATCTCGTCGAGGGTGCGCGGCTGGCCGTCGGTGAGCCCGAACCGCAGTGCGACGACGGCAGCCTCGCGCTCGGGAAGGGTCTTCAGGACGCTGTCGAGCTCGCGCTGCAGCAGACCGAAGGACACCACCTCGGCAGCGATCGGCGCGTCGGCGTCCTCGATGAAGTCGCCGAGCTGGCTGTCGCCCTCGTCGCCGACGTTCTGCTCGAGGGACACCGGCTCGCGGGCGTACCCCTGGATCTCGACGACCTTGTCGGGCGTCATGTCGAGCTCCTTGGCGAGCTCGTCCGCGGTCGGCTCGCGCCCGAGGTCCTGCAGCATCTGGCGCTGCACCCGGGTGAGCTTGTTGATCTGCTCGACCATGTGCACCGGGATGCGGATGGTGCGGGCCTGGTCGGCCATCGCGCGGGTGATCGCCTGGCGGATCCACCATGTCGCGTACGTCGAGAACTTGTAGCCCTTGGTGTAGTCGAACTTCTCCACCGCGCGGATCAGACCGAGGTTGCCTTCCTGGATGAGGTCCAGGAAGGCCATGCCGCGGCCGGTGTAGCGCTTGGCAACCGACACGACGAGGCGCAGGTTCGCTTCGAGCAGGTGGTCCTTGGCGCGCTGACCGTCGGCGGTCAGCCAGTCGTAGTCCTTTCGCAGCGCCTTCGCGAGCCGGATCTCGCCGGCGTCGGCGGCGCGCAGCCGCTCCGCGGCGAACAGGCCGGCCTCGATGCGCTTGGCGAGCTCGACCTCCTGCTCGGCGTTGAGCAGCGCGACCCGGCCGATCTCCTTCAGATAGGCGCGGACGAGGTCGGTCGACGGTCCTGAGTTGTCGTCCTCGACGACTACCTCGACGTCGTCGTCTTCCTCTTCGTCGACGAGCTCGCCCTCGGTCGGCTCGGTCTCCGGGTCGATCGGCAGCTGGGCTGACGCGCTGGCAGCCGCTTCGACGAGCGCCACCGGCGACGGCTCGGCGTCGCCGTCTTCGGCGGTCTCGGGGACGACGGTCATCGAGGGCTTTCGGCCGCGCGCCGCACGCTTCGCCGGGTCCGCAGTGGCTTGCCGCGCACTACTCACGAACTGCCTCTCCCGTGCTCAGGTGCCGCCGAGGGGACCGTCCCCAAGGGGGCGGCGCCGCCCAGAGTAGCCCGGTTTCTCGCTCGCAAATGAGGTCAGTCACAGATGGCTCCGCTGTACCGCCGAAGGGGCTAATCGAGGGCCTCACAGATCGATGGCGACGTATTTCGTGGAGAGGTACTCCTCAATGCCCTCCGGTCCTCCCTCGCGGCCGAAACCCGACTCCTTGATCCCGCCGAACGGTGCCGCGGCGTTCGAGACCAGGCCCTTGTTCAGCCCGAGCATCCCGACCTCGAGATTCTCGGTAACGCGGAACGCCCGCTTGATGTCGCGGGTGAAAACGTAAGCAACCAAGCCGTATTCAGTACGGTTGGCGGCCGCGACCGCCTCGTCATCGGTCTGGAAGGTCTTGACGGCCGCGACCGGCCCGAAGATCTCCTCGCGCAGCAGATCGGTGTCGTCGGCGATCCCCGACAGGACCGTCGGGGCGTAGAAGTATCCGGCGCCGTCGGGACGCTCGCCGCCGGTCAGGACCTTGGCGCCCTTGCCGACGGCGTCGTCCACCAGTTCCGCGACCTTGTCCCGCTGGTCGGCGTCGATGAGCGGTCCGACCTGGACCCCGTCGTCCGTACCGCGCCCGACCGGCATCGCGGCGAGGCGTTCAGCGAGCCGGGCCGAGAACTCGTCGGCGATCGAGGCGTGGACGTGGAAGCGGTTGGCCGCCACGCACGACTCGCCGCCGTTGCGCATCTTCGCGATGACCGCCTGCTCGACGGCGGCATCGAGATCCGCATCGTCGAAGACCAGGAACGGGGCGTTGCCGCCGAGTTCCATCGAGCACTTGATGAGATGCCGCGAGGCCATCTCCATCAGCTTCTTGCCGACCGGCGTGGAGCCGGTGAAGGACATCTTGCGGAGCCGGTCGTCGTCGAAGAGCGGCTCGGTGACGCGGCTCGCGCTGCTCGAGGTCACGACGTTGAGGACCCCCGCTGGCAGGCCCGCCTCGGTCAGCAAGTCGGCGAGGGCGAGCATCGACAACGGGGTCAGCTGGGCGGGCTTCACGACGATCGTGCAGCCGGCCGCGAGCGCCGGGCCGATCTTGCGGGTGCCCATCGCGGTCGGGAAGTTCCACGGCGTGATCAGCAGGCACGGCCCGATCGGCTGCTTCATCGTCAGCAGCCGGCCGGCGCCGGTGGGATTCACCGCGTAGCGCCCGTCGATGCGAACCGCTTCCTCGGAGTACCACCGGATGAAGTCCGAGGCGTAGGTGATCTCGCCCTTGGACTCCGCGACGGGCTTGCCCATCTCCAGCGTCATCAGCAACGCGAGATCGTCTGCCCGCTCGTTCATCAGCTCGTAGGTACGCCGCAGCACCTCGCCGCGCTCCCGCGGCGGAGTCGCCGCCCATGCCGCCTGCGCCGCGCAGGCGGCGTCGAGCGCAGCAATCGCGTCCTCCGCCGTCGCGTCCGCGACCTCGCACAGCCGCTGCTCGGTCGATGGGTCCTCGACCCCGAGCGTCGCGCCGCTGGAACTGTCTCGCCACTGCCCGCCGATGAACAGGCCCTTGGGCACTGCGTCGACGACGCGCTTCTCGTCAGCTGCTGTCACTGTCACACCCTTGAGTCTGCGACACGATCTTGGTCGCTGCGTACACGACGTCCGGTTCGCCGCGGGGGACGGGGATCTCGATGACATCGACGTTCCCGAAGTGGCGACGAAGAACCTGAAGGTACGGCGGTGATTGCGCGGCGCTCCACACCGTGAGCACCCCGCCCGGCGTCAGCCGGCTCGCCAGAAGCGCAGTGCCCTCGTCGCCGTACAGCGCGTCGTTGGCGTCGCTGACCGTCCAGTCGGGGCCGTTGTCCACGTCGAGACAGATCGCGTCGTAGCAGGACACTGCGCTCTGGCGCAACGCCTCACCGATGCCGACCGCCACGACCTCGGCGCGGGCGTCAGTGAGGACGTCGCCGGTCAGATGCGTCAGGTGGCGCCGGTGCCAGTCGATGATCGTCGGCTCGATCTCGACGACGGTCACGTGTGCCACGCGCTCGTCGTTCAACGCCTCGATTAGCGAGAAGCCGACGCCGAGACCGCCGATCAGCACCCGGTACGGCGGTTGCGCTCGGTCCAGCGCTGCCTGGACGAGCACCCGCTCGGACGCGCCGTTTCGGGTGTCCATGAGGAAGACGCCGTTGCTGACCACCTCGAAGTGCTCGCCGTCGCGGCGGAGCACCAGTTCGCCTCGCGGCGTCACTCGCCGCTCGACCGTTACCGCCACGCTTTGCGACGGACCTCGCCGTTTTGCGGACCCGCGCTGGACTCCCACACCCGCCGCCAGTCGGCCACCTTCGGCCCGGAAGACGGCGGAGTCTGCGCCGCGGCTGCGCGGAGAGCGGCGGCGTACCAGTCGGTGCTGTCCTCGTCGAGCAGGGTGTCGATGGCGGCCGAGATCCGGGCGTTGAACTCCAGCGTGCTCTCCCCGTCCGCGGCGCGCAGCGGGCGGCCGAATCGCACATGTACGGGCGGCTTGCCGGGTTTCGGCCAGCTGCGGCCCTTCGGCATCGCGGCGTACGAACCGCGCAGTCCCACCGGCAGGACCGGGATGCGGTGAGCGATCGCGAGTGCCGCGGCGCCCGGGCGGAACCGGCGGGTCCACCCGTCGGGGGAGCGGGTGCCCTCGGGGAACATCACGATTGACCAGCCGTCGTCGATCAGCTTCGCGGGTGTGTCGGACAGGCCGTGACCGTGGCGCTCGATCGGAAAGGTCGCGAAGACCAAGGCTGAGCCGATCGCGCGCCACCACGCGTCGAAGAAGTAGTCCGCCGCGGCACCGACCGTCACCTTGCGCTGCCACTCGACCGGAAGCGTGGTGAGCAGCAGCGCCGTGTCGAGGTGCGATGTGTGGTTCGCCACGATGATGACCGGCCCGTCGAGGCCGTCGAAGACGTCGAGACCCTCGACGCGCAAGGACGTCTCGCGGTGGACGATCGGTGTCAGCCCGCCGCGAAGGATCGCCTCGCGGGCCGCGCGCGCCGGCCGTGAGCGCGCCCAGTCGGTCGGGAACTCCTTGCGCTCCTCGAACGAGTGGTGCGGCTCGGCCGAGTGCGGGGGCAGCTTGCGATGACCCCACCGCCAACCGCGTGAGAGCGCTCTGAGGTCCTTCTGGAGGCTGCTCACCTCACGTCGGCCAGCAGATGCGGCGGGTTGTGGGTGTAGGTGATCGTCGGGCGGCTTCCGACGGTGTCGCGCGCCAGCTCGAGAGCGTCGGCGAACGTCGACGCGGAGCGCATGCCCATGCGGGCGACCGAGCGGCGGTCACCGCCGACCCAGATGACCTGGCCGACGTGGTCGAGGGCGTGGGCGCACCAGTACCACATGTAGAAGGGGTGTACGCCGTGATACGCGTGCGAGGTGCGGTAGAGGTGCGTGTACCAGGGATCGGTGGCGTACTGCTGCTCGAACTTCGGCCCGATCACCTTCGGGTCCGTGCTCTCGGCGAGGACCTCGTCGAAGAAGTCGACGTAGCTCGGGTGGTGCAGCGTCGAGAACTCCCACGGCACCGGGTGATCGAGGATGATCACGCCGCCTTCGCGCACCAGCGGCTTGCCGCGGTACATGTTGAAGAAGTAGCCCAGCCCCAGGCACGCCGCGAGGATCGGGTTCATCACGCTGTTGACGTTGTAGGGGCACAGGTACGGCAGCCCCATCACGAGCACGTCGGCCTGGCCGTCGACCTCGACGAGCTGCTGCAGGTGCACCCGCTCGAGCGTCTGGGCGTGGACCGGCTCGACCGCGCCGGCGCTGATGCCGGTGACCTGGTACGGCGCCTCCATCCGCTGAAAGACCTGCCGGCGCTGCTTGGCGGGCAGCAGGTCGATGCCGCGCTTCGCCCCCAGGAACAGCGCCTGGTCGCGCAGCGACCACTCCCACTCGCGCTTGGTCAGGAAGCCGTTCTGCGAAGGGAACGCGTCGTTGTTCAGCGTCGTCTCGATCTGGAAGACCTTCACGTGCTCGCCCAGGATCCGGCCCATCCGCCACGCGCTCGAGTGCAGCTCGGAGTGACGCGGGTCCATGAAGGACCGCGAGTGGATCATCGTGTGCGCGTTGTGGTGGTGGCGCAGCGAGTTGTACGACGCGAGACCGATCGCCGTGGACTTCCAGCCGCCGTCCATCGCGAC